>CBIHMQ010000066.1:0-9532 GCA_966211075.1 uncultured bacterium | reverse complement strand
GGCCGCGGTGGGGGCGGGGATCATCGCTCACGAGCTTGGCCGCGCCGCCGTCCGCGGCGGCGAAGCGACCGCCGCGATCGGCCGGCTCGAAGCGGGCAGCAAGAAGCTCGCCGAGGGCCAGCGCAAGACCTCGGTCGGCAGTCTCGCCCTGTCCTTGGGCCTGCGCTCGCTGGTGCCGCGGATCCGCGGCGGCGAGCTGGCCCGGGCGCGCAAGCTCGCGAACGAGCTGGGAGCGGCCGCCGCCAGGTATCCCGAGCTGGGCCCGGCCGCCGAACAGGCTCGCGTCCTCGCCCGGACGATCGCGCTCAACCGCGACGAAGTGCGGCGCCTGCGCGACGTCGCCGGTGAGGTCAACGGCGGCCTCAACCGCCTGGTTCCCGGTGGCAAGCGGCTTGAAGAGGGCGTCGGGCGGCTGGCCGAGGCGGCGGGCGGTCTCAGCGGCGGTCTCGACCGTCTCGGCGGCGGCGCCGAAAAGCTGGCCGGCGGCCTGGTCGAACTGCAGGGGGGAGCCGGAGCCCTCCAGGCCGGCCTCGCCGACGGCTTCCACCGCTCGCGGCCGCTGGAAGAAAAACTCCGCCGCGCCGGTGTCAGTGTGACGGCCACGGTGGCGTCGTTCGAGGTGGGCGCCCGGCAGCTCGAAACCAACTCGCCGAAGCTCTTCGACTCCGGATACTTCGTGCTCTCGGCGCTCGACGGGGCGCCGCCGCTGCGACGGGCCGAAGCCGGCGAGGCGGTCAGCGTCGGCCGCGGCGGTCAGGCGGCGCGGATGCTGGTCATCTCGACGCACCCCTTCAACACCACCGGCTCGCGGCGGACCGGCGAGCGCCTCGAAGCCGAGGCCCGCGCGATCGCCGAGCGCAGCGGCCTGCGCACCGGCGTGACCGGCGGCGCCGCCACGCTCAACGCCTACGGAGCCGCGACCAAGGATCGCCTGCCGCTGGTGATCGGCGCCTTCGTCCTCTTCACGCTGCTGGCGCTGGTGGTGATCCTCCGCGCGCCGCTGTTAGCGCTGCTCACCGTGGTCCTCAACCTCGCCTCGGTGGCGGCGGCGATCGGCGTCATGACCCTGATCTGTCAGCTTCCCGACGGCGTCCCGCTGGGTGGCCATCCATACGTGGACACGGTCGGGGCGGGGGCGATCTTCGGCGTCACCTTCGGCCTCTCGATCGATTACGCGGTCTTCCTCATCGCCCGGATGCGCGAGCACTACGACTCGAGCGGCGACAACCGCGCCGCGATCGCCTACGGGCTGGAGCGCACGGCCAGCGTGATCACCGGCGCCGCCGCGATCATGGCGGCCGTCTTCGTCTCCTTCGCCGCCGCACCGATCGCCACGGTCAGCCAGATGGGAGTCGGGTTGACGGTGGCGATCCTGCTCGACGCCACGGTGGTACGGATCGTTCTGCTTCCTGCGCTTATGCTTTTGCTTGGCGACCGGGTCTGGCGGGTGCCGCCGGTGCTCGACCGAATCCTTCCCCGACGCAACGTGCTTAGTGGGAGGGCAGGGGGGATCGAGACTCAGCCGCACTAGTGAGGAGAAACAGGGAATGAACGCAGGTGAAGCCAGGAGCCGACGTTTGAGCCGTTTTACCGCTATCGCGACGGTGACCGCTCTCGCGCTGCTCGCGGTCGGGGTCGCCGGCGCGGGAGCGGCCGAAGCGCCGACCCGGGCCGAATACGTCACCCAGCTGGAGGACGTCTGCAAGCCCGACGCGGAAGCCACGCGGCGAGCGATGAAGGGCGCGCGCGCCGACATCGGCGCCGAACGGCTGGCGGCCGCCGCCGGCAAGTTCGCCAAGGCGACCTCGATCTTCGGCTCGACCGTGGAGGAGATCTCGGCGATGGAGCGCCCCGCCGGCGACGCCGCCAAGCTCCGCAAGTGGTTCTCCTACCTGGGCAACCAGGAGGACTACCTGAAGCAGATCACCGCCGAGCTGCGCCGCGACCACGCGATCAAGGCGCAGCGGCTGACGGCGCGATTCATCCACAACGGCAACCTCGCCAACAACGTCGTCCTCGCCTTCGGCTTCAACTACTGCAGCTTCAAGTTCTCCAGGTACGGGTGAGGCGACGGGCGGGACCAGGAGCATGAGCCGAGCGCTGGGCGCCTTCCTCGCGTTGGTCTTGATCGGCGGTCTGGGAGCCACCGTTGCGCACGGCGAGCGGACCCAGCACGGCAGCCTGATCGTCTCCCTCGACGGCCGCCTGGACCCGTTGGCGCTGCCGCGGGAGCGCCCGGCGCCGGTGGCCGTCCACCTCATCGGCGGCCTGCGCAGCACCGACGGCGGCGCCCTGCCGAGGGTCACGAAGATCGAACTGGGGCTGCCCGGGCAGGGCGTCCTCTTCACCAGGGGCCTGCCGGCCTGCCCGGCTCGGCGGCTGACCAACACGACCCATGCGGAGGCCCTGCGCCAGTGCCGGAACGCGCTCGTCGGCCGCGGCCGGATCGAAGCCGACGTGCTGCTCCCGAACCAGCGCCCGTTCCGGATCCATGCCGCCGTCCTCGCCTTCAACGGACGCGCCCACGGGCACCGGGCCGTGGTCATGCACGTGATCGCCGACGAACCGACGACCGTCGCGGTCCTGCCCTTCGTCGTCCAGCGGCGGTCCGGGCGTTTCGGCATGGCGCTGGTCGCGCGCCTGCCCTCCTACCTCGGTCCCTGGCCCCACTTCGCCCGCTTCGACTTGCGGCTCTCGCGCAGCTTCCGTCACCGCGGCCGGGCCCACAGCTACCTCAGCGCCAGCTGTCCGATCCCACCGCGGTTCACCGCCGGCTTCTTCTCGTTCGCCAAGGCCACCTACACGCTGGTCGGCGGCCGCGAGGTGAGCACCGGAATCGCCCGCAGTTGCCGGGCTCGTTGAGGATGCCGGGCTCCCGGACTTCGATCGGGTCGCGCGCCCTCGCCTGCCGCTCGCTGGGGGAGGGTCCGCCGCTGCTGCTCGTCAACGGCTACGCGGCTACCGGCGCCGACTGGGACCCGACCTTCCTGGCCGGTCTGGCGCAGCGGTTCGAGCTGATCTGCCCCGACAACCGCGGCGTCGGCGAGTCCGACCTCGGCGAGCCGGCGGGGCTGACGGTCGCGGCGATGGCCGCCGACCTCGAGGCGCTGCTCGACGCTCGCGGGATCGAGCGCCTGCCCGTGGTCGGCTGGTCGATGGGCGGCTTCGTCGCCCAGCGGCTGGCGCAGCGGTCCCCCGGTCGCGTCGCCGGCCTGGGGCTGCTGGCGACCGACCCGGGCGGGCCGGAGTCGACGCCGGGAGAGCCGCGCGTCTGGTCCGAGCTGACCGACGCCTCGGGGACGCCCCGCGAGCAGGCGTCGCGGCTGATCGCGCTGCTCTTCCCGCCCTCGCTGGCGGCCGAGATCGACGCCCAGTTCGGCGACGACGTCGCGGCGGCGCGCGAGCGGCTCTCCCCGACCGCCCTGCGCGCCCAGGAGGGCGCGATGGCCGCCTGGCATGCCGAGCCGCAGCCCGCCCCCGCCGCCGACCCGCCGCCGACGCTTGTCCTCCACGGCGTCGAGGACCGCGTGATCCCGGCCGTCAACGCGGCACCGCTCGCCGTCCGCTGGAACGCCGAGACGAGGCTCTTCCCCGGCGCCGGCCACGGCCTGATGGCGCAGGAGCCCGAGGCGCTGGCGACGCTGCTGGCCGGGTTCCTGAGCGCGACTAACCCGTAGCTTCTTCGCGCTGGCGCCGGACCAGCCACCAGTCGACCACGTAGCCGCCGAAGGGCAGCACCGCGCCGACCAGGACCCAGAAGGTCTGCTTGCCGGTCCAGCCGGCCTCGGGCCGCAGCCGCAGGGCCATAACCACGTAGGCGACGAAGAGCAGGCCGTGGATCGGGCCGAGGATCTCGACGCCGGTTTCGCCGCCGCCGGTCCTTTTCACGTAGGAGGCGACGAGGAGGGCGAGGAAGCTGGTCGCCTCGGAAAGGGCGATGTAGCGCATGGCCTTGATGGCCGGGACGATATTGGACGCCAAGCGCCGCAGAACGGGAATCGGTCACGTTGCGGGCGGCGCCTGATAAGAGCCCTGGATGCGATCGCTGCCGCACGACCCGCGCAAGCTGCTGGCGATCTACCTGGGCGGCGTCGTCGGGGCGCTGCTGCGGGTCGGCCTCGCCGAGGCGGGCTCGGTCGGGCCGGGCCAGTGGCCGTGGCCGACCTTCGCGGTCAACATGGTCGGGGCGCTGCTGCTCGGCTGGTTCTTCGCGCTGTTCCGCGACCGCCCGGCGGAGAGCCTCCGCCATCCGTTCCTCGCCACCGGCATCTGCGGCACCCTGACCACCTTCTCGACCCTGCAGCTCGAGTTGTACCGGCTCGCTGACGATGGCCACCTCGCCCTCGCCGCCGCCTACGCCGCGACCACGATCGCCGCCGGCTACCTCTTCCTGCGGCTGGGGATCGCGCTGGAGCGGCGGCGTGTCGACCTTGTTGCGCTATACGGGACGAAGTCGCCGGGGGGCGAGCGGTGAGCGTGCCGGCCTGGATCGCCGTGGGGCTGCTCGGCGGGGTCGCGGCGGCGGCGCGGTTCGCGATCGACGCCGAGATCGTCGCCCGCGCCGACTCTGAGTTCCCGCTTGGGATCTTCGTCGTCAACGTCAGCGGGGCGCTGGCGCTGGGCGTGGTCGCCGGCCTGGCGCTGGACGGGGCGGCACTGACGATCCTCGCCGGCGGCGGCATCGGCTCCTACACCACGTTCTCGACCTGGATCCTCGACTCGCACCGGCTCGACGTCGCCGGCATGGCCGGGCTCGCCTGGCTCAACATCGGCCTCTCGCTTGCCGCCGGGCTCGCCGCCGTCACCCTCGGGCACTGGCTGGGTTCTGCCCTCTGAGCAGCGCTTTTGCGCGGCGTCGAACCGTCCGCCCGCGTCTCTACCTTGGATCGGGCGATGAACGAGCCGACGCTCTTCCCGACTCCGGACCCGGTCGCCGCCGACCAGATCGCCGCCGACCCGGGCCCGGCCGACCCCGCTCCGCCCGCGCCGGAGACCCCGGCACTCGGCGAGGTAGAGGCGGCCCCGCTCGAGCGCGTCGCGATCCGCGACCTGCGGGACGGCCAGCGGGTCGCCGGCGTCTACGCGGTCCGCTCCCGCGAGCTGCGCCGCAAGCGCAACGGCGAGCCCTGGCTGCGTCTCTCGATCGGCGACGCCAGCGGCAGCGCCGAGGCGGTCTGCTGGGAGGAGGCGGAGGCGCTCTACGCGCTGGCCGCGCCCGGCGCCGCGGTCCATCTCAGCGGCCTCTTCGAAATCAGCGAGCGCTGGGGCGCCAAGGTGAAGATGACCGGGCTGCGGGTCGCCGAGGAGTGCGAGTACGAGACCGACGAGCTGGCGCCGCCCTCGGAGGCCTCGCTGGAGCTGCTCGAGCGCGACCTCCGCGCCCTGCTCTCGACGATCCAGAACCCCGAGCTGCGCGAGCTGCTCGACTCCTTCTTCGGGGAGGGGACCGAGTCCTGGGCCCGGTTCAGCGAGGCGCCGGCGGCGAAGACCTACCACCAGGCCTACCGGCACGGCCTCCTCGAGCACACCGTCTCGGTCGCCCAGGCGGTCAGCGCCGCCGCCAACTTCTTCCCCGGCATCGACCGCGACGTCGCCGTCACCGGGGCGCTGCTGCACGACATCGGCAAGACAGAGGCCTACAACGACGACCCGCTGGCGATCGACCTCACCGACTTCGGCCGCCTCCAGGGCGAGATCCCGCTCGGCTATTACCTGGTCCGCCGCCGGATCGAGGACATCCCCGGCTTCGACCCGCACCTCGCCCAGTGCGTCCTGCACATCATCCTCAGCCACCACGGCTCGCTCGAACACGGCTCCCCGGTCGTCCCCGCCACCCGCGAGGCCGTCCTCGTCCACATGATCGACAACCTCGGCGGCCGCCTCGGCAGCTTCGACCGCATCGAGCGCGAGCTCCCCGCCGGCCAGTCCTGGTCCGGCTTCGACCGCGCCTTGTCCGGCTCGGCGTATTTCGCCGCCCGAGTGGCCTGAGCCGTAGCGGCTACGCGCTTTAGAACTTGACCGTGCACCTGCGGATTTTCCGCGCGTCCCCGGCCGAGTGCTCGATGCATTTGACGAGCCGTTTCGGGTTGCCCTCCTTCTGGGCGAGGTGAAGTGAGCGGCGGACCTGGCGCTGGACCTGCCGGTTGACGTCGTCGATCGCCGCCGGGAGGTCGTGGAGGTCGTCCAACCCGGTGCCGCCGAAGGATTTTTCGATGCTCTTGTTGGCGCTCTCGATCGCCTTGTCGGTCGTGTTCAGAACCGGCTTGACGAGGAAGAAATAGGCGGCGGCGAGGATTCCGACCGTGACCAAAAGCCGGATGATGCCGGAGGTCAGGGTGCCGAAGAGGTTGCGCAGGATGTCCATGGGGACTGCCGCAGACTATCCTGGCGAACGTGGCAAAGGACACCGAGAAGCTGATCAGACAGCTCTCGCTGATCTCGTTCCTGATGGCTCAGGGAAGGCCGGTTTCGGCGCTCGAGATCAAGCGCGAGGTCGAGGGATACAGCGACATGAACGACGACGCCTTCGCGCGTCGTTTCTATGCCGACCGGGCCGAGCTGGAGAGCCTCGGCATCCAGCTCGGGGTCGAGAAGCCCGGCGAGGGCTTCTTCGAGGCCGAGCTGTACTCGCTGCCGCCGGAGAACTTCTACCTCGACGAGATCGAGTTCGCCGCCGAGGAGCTGGCGGCACTGAGCACGGCGCTGCTGCTGCTCACCGACGGCGGCTTCGCCTACGCCGAGCCGCTGCGGCTGGCTCTGCAGCAGGTCGCCTGGGGCCACCCGAACCCGCTCAGCGAGGGCGAGCGCGCCCCGGTCGAGATGGCGATGACCGCCTCCGCCGGCGGCCGCGACCTCTCCCAGCGGCTCTCCAAGATCGAGACCGCGATCAGTCGCCGCAAGACGATCGAGTTCACCTACTTCACGATGGAGCGGGGCGAGGAAGAGAAGCGCAAGGTCGACCCGTACCACCTGGTCTTCCGCGGCGGCCAGTTCTACTTGATCGGGCATGCGCACGAGCGCGATGCCGTGCGGGTCTTCCGGCTCTCGCGGATCCAGGGCAAGGTCGGCTACGCCTCCAAGGCCGAGCACGACTTCTCGCCGCCCGAGGACTTCGACCGCCGCGACTACGGCAGCCGCGCCGACTGGCAGCTGGGCGAGACCCAGGGGACGGCGAAGATCTTCGTCCGCGAGCGGATCGCCTGGCTGATCGAGCGCGACTTCGGCGAGTTCGGCGAGCTGCGCCCGGCCGTCAAGGCCGACAACGCCCCCGGCAAGGGCCAGGTCTTCGAGACCAGCTACGCCTCGGTCCGCGAGCTGATCGCCTGGGTGCTGCGCTGGCGCCAGAACGCCGAGGTGCTGGAGCCCGCCGACCTGCGCGAGGAGACCGAGGCGCGGCTGGCGCTGCTCCGCAACCGCCACGAGAACGGCTTCGAGGCGGCCGAGATCGTCGACCGGCCCCTGCGCGAGGCGGCCCGCCGTCCCCGTTCCAACGGCCGCGGCGAGGCGGCGATCCGCCCCGAGCGCTTCGCCCGCCTGGTCACCCTGGCGGGGCTGCTGATCGAAGCGGCCAAACGCGGCGAGCGGCTCGAGGTCGCCGACCTGCGCAGCCGCCTCGAACTGACCGACGAGGAGCTGCGCGAGGACGTCGAGCTGCTCAACGTCGTCAACTTCGGGGGCGGCACCTACGTTCTCTACGCCGAATACGTAGGCGACGAGATCGAGGTCGACTCCGAGCCCTACGGCGACAACTTCGCCCGCCCCGCCCGGCTGCTGCCGCTGGAGGCAAAGGCGCTGATCGCGGCGATCGACCTGTTCGGCGACCACCTGCCGCAGACCGACCTGCAGAAGGCGCGCGAGAAGATCGTCGCCGCGCTCGGCCACGACCCCTCCGAGGAGGGCCTCGAGATCGCCTCGGCGGGCGGCGGCGACGCCGCCGTGGCGCGGCTCGTCAACGACGCGATCGCCGCCAGCAAGGTGCTCGAGATCAAGTACTACAAGGAGAACGAGGACCAGTTCACCGACCGCGAGATCGAGCCCTACCGCCTCCAGAACGGCTCGGAGGGCTGGTACGTCGCCAGCTACGACCGCGGCCGCAACGGCATGCGCCACTTCAAGCTGGACCGGATCAAAGAGGCGAAGCTCTCCAAGCAGGCGTTCGAGCCCCGTCCCGAGGTCGAGGAGCTGGCCGGGGTCGAGGGCTGGATGACCCACGGCGAGGTGCCGACCGCCGACGTCGCCCGCGTCTGGGTCTCGCCGGAGCGGGCGCGCTGGCTGCGCGAGGAGCGGACCGTGGTCGAGGAGCTGGCCGACGGTGCCGTCGTCGTCGAGCTCCCCTACGCCGGCAAGCCGTGGCTGGTCCGGGAGATCCTCCGCGGCGCCGGCGACCTGGTCGTGCTCGAGCCCGCCGACGCCCGCGAGGCGATCGCCAAAGAGGTTTCCGGCTGAACCTCGCGCCGGGTCACCCGGACGTGTTGAAGATCGTCGCGCCCAACCCGGGGCCGATGACGCTGGAAGGGACCAACACCTACGTGGTCGGCAGCGACCCCTGCGTGGTGATCGACCCGGGGGTGGAGGACGAGGCGCACCTCGGCGCGATCCGGGCGGCCGCCGCCGAGCGCGGCGGGATCGGCCTGGTCCTGCTCACCCACTCGCACGCCGACCACGTCGGCGGCGCCGAGGAGCTCGGGGCCGAGGTGGTGGCGCCGAGCGGGGGAGAGGTTCTCGGCGGCTTGCGCGTGCTCGCCACCCCCGGCCACGCCGCCGACCACGTCTGCTTCCTCGCCGAGGACGGCGTCTGCTTCAGCGGCGACCTGGTGCTGGGGCTCGGCTCGACGATCGTGCCGCCGGGCGGCGGCGCCCTCAACGCCTACATGAGCTCTCTGCGTCTCCTCCAGGCGGAGGAGATCGACCTGATCGCCCCCGGCCACGGCCCCTGGATCGCCGACCCGGCCGCGAAGCTGGCCGAATACCTCGAGCACCGGGAGATGCGCGAGGGCCGCTTGCTCGCCGCCCTCGACCGCGGCGAGCGCTCCCGCGCCGCCCTGCTCGCCGAGGTCTGGGCCGACGTCCCGGTCGAGCTGCTGCCGATGGCGGCGATGGCGATGGACGCCCATCTCGAGAAGCTCGAGGAAGAGGGGCGGCTGCCCGGCGACCTGATCGCCTAAGGAGGCTGGGCGAAGCTCGCGGCGCACCCCCGCTGAAAGTTTTCTGCGGAACTTTCCGGCCCCTATAGGGGCCTAAATGTTCCGCAGTCGATTCTGACTGGTCGCCCGGCCCTCAGTTTCCGATTCGCGCAGGCCGGTCGAGACCGCTGCGCTCAACTGATGTCCTGGCTGGGCAGCCAAGTGATAAACACTCTCGCTATGGGGCGGTTGAGCAAACGCGGGGTGGCGCGGGCCGGGCTGTTCGCCGGCGCCGCCGGGACCGGGATCGCCGCGGCGACCACGGCGGCGGCCTGGCACTGGCTGGCGCGGCGGCCACTGCCCCGGGAAGAGGGGACGGTTGAGCTGGAGGGGCTGGAGGGGAGCGTGCG
>CBIHMQ010000065.1:0-9685 GCA_966211075.1 uncultured bacterium | reverse complement strand
CGGATAGCGACCCAAACCTCGACCGCGCTCGCTCGGCACCCCCCGCGGCAGCCCCCGCGGCAGCCCCACGTCCGGGCCCAGCGGCGGCGGCTCCGGAGGCGCCAACAGCCCGGGGCCGAACCGCAGCACCGCCAGCGCCGCGACCACGGCGATCGCACCCTTCCAGGCAGCCCGCCAACGGATCCGCACGCCTCGCATCCACCGCTAAGGGCCGAGAAAGGGCGGTCTCGCCCCCCGACCCCTACGCGAGCGTTGTCCGCATCTCCTCGATGTCCGCCAGCTGCGAGTCGACCCAGTCGCCGGGATTCCTGGAGAGGATGATCTCCTTGAGCCGCGCCGACCGCGCGTGGCGCTCCTCGGGGCTCATCGTCAGGGCCCGGTAGATCGCGTCGGCCTGCTCCTGGATGTCGAAGGGGTTGACGGTGAGGGTGCAGTCGCCGAGCTCTTCGTGGGAGCCGGTGTTCTCGGAGAGCATCAGGACGCCGTCGCGGGTATTGACCGCCGGGGCCTCCTTGGCGACCAGGTTCATGCCGTCGAAGATCGAGTTGACCATCAGCAGGTCGAAGTGCTTGTAGCGGGCGACGGCGTCGTGGAAGTTCTCGTAGATGCGCAGGTCGATCGGCATCCAGTCGGTGGTGCCGTGGCGGTGGTTGACGACCGCGACCAGGGCTTCGATCCGCTCCAGGTACTCGGCGTACTCGGGGACGTCCTGGCGGGAGGGCTGCAGGTGGGCGATGAAGGTGACCTCTTCGCGGAACTCCGGGTGCTGTTCGAGGAAGGTGTCGAAGGCGGTGAAGCCGCGCAGCACGTTCTTGGAGAGGTCGGCGCGATCGACGCGGATGATCAGGTGCTTGCGGCGGCGCTCCAGAACCTCGCGCTCGGCGCTCGTCACCTCCGGCGATTCGGCCGCCTGCTGCAGGCGCGCGGCGTCGATCGAGAGCGGGTAGGCGCGGCAAAGGGTGCGGCCGCGGGCATGCCGGACTTCGCGGGTCACGTAGTCGACCTCGGCCTCCAGCAGTTCGTCGCAGCAGCGCAGGAAGTTGATGCAGTAGGCGTGGGTGTGGAAGCCGATGATGTCGTTGGCCAGCATCCCCTCGAAGATCGCCTCGCGGATCCGGCCCGGCAACACCCGCCAGCTGTCCGGCTGGGACCAGGGGATGTGGACGAAGTGGTGGAGGAAGACGTCCGGACGCTCGGCCCGGATCATCCCGGGCGCGGTGTAGAGGTGGTAGTCGTGCAGCATCACCAGCGGCCGCTCCTGCTCGGAGATCTGGCTGACCACGGCGCGGGCGATGTCGCGGTTGACCGCCTGGTAGCCGAAGTCCCAGGCGTCGAGCTCGTCCTGGCGGATGTCCGGTGCGTTGGAGAGGTCCCAGAGGTAGTGCTGGATGAACCAGAGGATCGGGTTGGCGATCACGTTGTAGAAGCGGTCGTAGGCTTCGGGGTCGCTGCCGACGAGGAGGACCTTGTAGTCGACGCCTTCGAGGCTCAACTCGGCCGGGCCGCCCTTCTCTTCGGAGACGGCGACGTCCTCGTCGGTCATCGCCGAGGCGATCCAGAGCGCGTCGCGGTGCCGGACCAGGCCGGAGAGCGCGGTCACCAGGCCGCCCCCGCCGCGCCGCACCGTGCGCTCGCCGTCGGCGTCCCGCTCGAACTGGGCGGGACCGCGGTTCGAGACGATGATCAGCGGCGAGCCCTCCACGCCGCAGAGACTACGCGGTCAGCCTTCGAGCTTCCCGATCAGCCCGAGCCAGTCGCGCAGCAGTCGCGGCGAGAGGAACTCGCGGCGAGCGTGCTCCTTGCCGGCCCGCCCGAGGCTCTTGCCGAGCCCGGGGTTCTCGAGGATCTCCAGGCAGCGCTGGGCGCACTCGGAGGGGGAGTTGACGAGGAAGCCGCTGATCCCGTCCTCGATCTGCAGGGGGATGCCGCCGACGTTGCCGGCGACCGTCGGGCGGCCCTTCCAGAGCGCCTCGGTGACGGTCAGGCCGAAGCCCTCGCGGATCGACTTCTGCAGGACCACGTCGGACTGGGACTGGAAGGCGTTGACCTCGATCGCGCCGACGTTGTTGAGGTTGCTGAGGATCTTGATGTCGGGATCGTTGTCGGCGTATTCGTAGGTCTTCTGGAAGTACTCGCGGCCCTCGGGGTCGTCGCTGGCCATCGAGCCGACCATCGCCAGCTGCGCCTCCGGGATCTTCGCGGTCACCTCCCGGTAGGCGTCGATGACGCCGATCGGGTCCTTCCAGGGGTCGAAGCGGGAGACCTGGGTGAGCAGCGGCCGGTCGGGGTCGATCCCGAACTGCTTGCAGACGAAGGCCGCGTCCTCGGGCGAGAAGGCCATGTTCTTCGGCGAGAGCGGGTCGATCGCCGGGGGGATGATGTTGACGCCGTCGCGGCCGGCGCCGTCCATCCCGGAGGGGACGTAGGCGGGAAGGTGCCAGACGCTCGCGTCGTACTCCTCGATCAGCGGCAGCAGCCGGGCGATCGGGGCCGGGTTCGGAGTCGAGAGGTCGATGTGGCAGCGCCAGATCCAGTTCTTGCCCTTGGCGAGGGCGCCGCGGCGCAGGCCGATCGGCTGCGGGTCGTGGACGATCACCGTGTCCCACTCGCCTTCCAAGCCCTCGGCGTTCATCTGGTTGATCTCGTCGAACAGCTCCCACTGCTCGTCGCTGAGGCTCTCCTCGGCCCCCTGCAGGGAGTTGTGGAGGAGCTTGGTGGCGTTGAAGAACTCCTCTTTGCCGAAGATCACGTGCCAGTGGGCGTCGACGCCGGCGTCCCGCATCAGCGGCACGATCGTGTAGAGGATCTCCGAGACCCCGCCGCCGAAGGCCGTGGCGCTGACGTGGAGGACCCGCTTGCCCTTGAGGGGCTCCGCCAGTTCGCGGATCTGCTCGGTCAGCTCTTTGCCGACCACGTGGGTGTAGTCGGTGAGCGCCTTCTGGCCGAGTGCGACTTCTTGAAGCAAGGCCGGAGTTCTACACGGAATTCCGGCGCGTAGGCGGTCAGCCGCCCGAGGGGCCGTCCGGGCGCTTGCCGAGGGTCATCTCGACCTGGTCGCGCTGACCGTCGCGGAGCACCGTCATGGTCACCGTCTCGCCGGGCTTCTTGGTGGCGATCAGGCGGGCCAGATCGTCGGGCTCGACGACGTCGTGGCCGTCGACCTGGAGGATCACGTCGCCGCCGGTGCGGTATTCGGCGGCCTGGAAGCGCAGTTTCTCCTCGCCGCCTTCGAGCCCGGCCTTGTCGGCGGGGCCGCCCGGAACGACTTCGGCGAGCAGGCCGCCGAAGGTGGTGTCGAGCCCGAGCTTCGCGGCCAGCTGCGGGTAGAGCGCCTGGCTGGAGACGCCGATGTAGGCGTATTCGGCGGTTCCGTCCTCCTCGAGTTGGGCGACCGAGCGCTTCACGGTCGAGATCGGCACCGCGAAGCCGACGCCGTCGTTGGCGCCGGAGTTGGTCTCGATCTGCTGGTTGATGCCGATCACCCGGGCCGCCGCGTCGAGCAGCGGGCCGCCGGAGTTGCCGGGATTGATCGAGGCGTCGGTCTGGATCGCGCCCTCGATCTGGAACTGGGTCAGCGACTGGACCGAGCGGTCGATCGCCGAGACGATCCCGCTGGAGAGGGACTGCTGCTCGCCGAAGGGGCTGCCGATCGCCGCCACCGGCTGGCCCACCCGCAGCACGGCGTCGTTCCCCAGCTCCAACGGGTGCAGCTCGAAGCCGTCGGGCTTGACCTTCAGCAGGGCGACGTCGGCGAAGGGGTCGAAGCCGACGATCTTCGCCGGCAGCACGTTGCGGTCGGGGAATTCGATGTAGACGGCCTTGGCCGCGGACCGCGAGGCGCCACCCGATTCGTCGGTGACGACGTGGGCGTTGGTGACGATCTCGCCGGCGGCATTGAGGACGAACCCGGAGCCCTCGGCGGCGCCGGCGTCGAAGACGGAGCGGATCGTGACCACGCCGGGAGCCGCCTCGCGGAAGACCCGGGCGGCGTCGAAGCCGGCGCCGGCGGTCTCGACGATCACCCGCGGCGCCTCGGCGGCGCGGGTCCCGCCTTCGCCGCTGGAGTCGCCGCCCTCGCCGGAGCCGCAGCCGGCGAGCAGCGCCAGGCAGAGCAGCAGCGCCCCCAGCGTCGCGCGGGTCTTCATCCGCGGGCCCTGAGCACCGGCGCCGCGGTGGGGACCGTCGATTCGACGGCGGGGGGCAGGTCGAGGGTGAAGGCGGTGAAGCGCTTGCTGGAGGCGATCGCGACCCGGCCGTCCATGCGCTGGGCGAGCTCGCGGGCGATCGCCAGGCCGAGGCCGGAGCCGCCGGCGGAGTCGGCGGTGTAGAAGCGCTCGAAGATCCGCCCCTGGACGCGCTGCGGGATCCCGGCTCCCTCGTCGGAGACGGTCAGCTCGGCGCGGCGGTTGACGGAGTACGTAGTCACGGTCACCTTGGTGCCCTCGGCCGTGTGGGTGAGGGCGTTGTCGAGGAGGATACGGATGATCTGGCGCACCCGGTCGGGGTCGGCGAGCGCCAGCGCCGGCTGGTCGGGAGTGCGCAGCTCCAGGCGTGAGCCGCGCAAATCGGCGCGCGCGCCGAACTCCCTGGTGACCTCGCGGGCGAGAGCGCCGAGATCGACGTCGCGGACCTGCATCACCATTGCCCCGGCATCGAGCTGGGAGAGGTCGAGGAGGTCGGCGGTGAGCTTGGTGAGGCGGTCGATCTGCTGCCGCATCGTCCGCACGAACTCTTCGCGCTCCTCCGGGCTCGGGTCCTCCTCTTCGAGCAGCTCGACGAAGCCGCCGAGGCTGAAGATCGGCGTCCGCAGCTCGTGGGACGCGTTGGCGATGAATTGCTTGCGGGCGCTGTCGAGCTCGGCCAGGCGGCGCTGCATCTCGTTGAAGGTGCGGGCGAGCTGACCGAGCTGGCCGGCCGAGGCGATCGGGATCGGCGTTTCGAAGTTCCCGTCGGCGACTTTGCGGGCGGCGTCCTGGAGCCGGGCGATGTTGCGCGCCGCCATGTGCGCGTAATAGACGCCGATCGCGGCGGCGATCGCGACCGCGATCAGGCCGCCGACGAGGATCTGGCCTTTGACGGAGCCGAGGCCGCTGGCGGCACCGCCGATCGCGACCGCGTAGAGGTAGACGACGAAGACGGTGCCGATCGCGATCGCGATCGAGATGACCGTGATCCGGCTGCCCAGCGTCGTGAGCTTGAGCCGGCGCATCTCCTACTCGCGGAAGCGGTAGCCGACCCCGCGCACGGTGAAGAGGAACTCCGGTTCCTTGGGATCCTGCTCGAGCTTCTCGCGCAGGTGCCGGATGTGGACGTCGACGGTGCGGGGGTCGCGGTACTCGGAGTCGCCCCAGACGTGCTCGAGGAGCGTCTCGCGGGTGAGGACCCGGCCGGGGGAGCGGGCGAGGGCGCCGAGGATCTCGAACTCGACGTAGGTGACGCGCACCTCATCCTCGCGCAGGGTGACCATGCGGCGGCCGAAGTCGATCGTCAACTCGCCGCTCTCGATCGCCTCCTCCTCGGCGGTCTCGCCGCCCATTCGAGAGCGGCGCAGGGCGGCTTTGACGCGGCTGCGGAACTCCCGCATCGAGAAGGGCTTGGTGATGTAGTCGTCGGCGCCGACCTCGAGGCCGGCGACCTTGTCGGTCTCGCTGCCTTTGGCGGTCAGCATGATGATCGGTACCTGGCTGCGCGAGCGCAGCTGCCGGCAGACCTCGACCCCGTCGAGGCGGGGCAGCATCAGGTCGAGGATGACGAGGTCGAAGCGGCCCTCCTCGAAACGCTGCAGGGCCTCGCCGCCGTCGAGCGCGGAGGTGACGTGGTAGCCGTCCTTGCGCAGCGGGTAGCTGAGCAGCGTCTGGATCGACTGCTCGTCATCGACGAGGAGGATGCGGGCCGAGCCGTTCGCCACGGCTGACAGAGTAGTGCGCCCACCGACGTGGACACATGTGCGAGTACCCAGAACTAAGGATCTGATTTTAGGTAGCCGATAAGTGGGGCGATGCAAGCACAGGAACTGAAGACCCTGGTCGAAGCGGGCACCTACAAGCCCGACCCCTCGCAGATCGCGACGGCGATGCTGCGCCGGCGCGGCGTTCGCGAGCTGCTCGTCCTCGGCGGCGGGCCTAGCGCCCCAGCTGGTCGAATCCCCTCGCGTCAAGCTTCGCCCCGCCGGGCAGCCTGATCTCGACCCCTTCGCCGGCCACGACCGTGCCGATCTGGCCCAGGGTCGTCGCTTCCCGCGCGGCGATCCCGCTTGTCGCCTCGGCCAGCCGCTCCGCGGGCAGGGCCGCGAGCAGCTCGTAGTCCTCGCCGCCTGAGCTCGCCAGCTCGAGCGGCTCGGTGCCCAGCGCGAGGGCGATCTCGGCGACGCCCTTGGCGAGGGGGAGCGAGCCGGCCTCGATCTCGAGCCGGGCGCCGCTTGCCAAGGCGAGGTGGGCGGCGTCGCCGCCGAGCCCGTCGCTGAGGTCGATCATCGCCCGGGCGCCGGCGCCGGCGAGGGCGCGTCCGGCACCGAGGCGCGGCTGCGGCTCCAGCTGGCGGCGGCGCAGGCGGGCGGCCGTCTCGGCGTCGACGGCGGCGGCCAGGGAGGGGTTCTCCAGGAGCGCCAGTCCCGCCGCGGCGCCGCCGAGCTCGCCGGTGAGGACGAGCACGTCGCCGGGTCGGGCGCCGCCGCGGCTGACCATGTCCTCGGGCCGGGCCGCGTGGCCGACCACGGTGACGGCAAGGGTCAGGGCCGGGGCGCGGCTGACGTCGCCGCCGGCGATCGTGGTGCCGGTGCGCTCGGCCAGCGCGGCCATGCCGTCGGCCAGCTCCAGGCACGCGGGCTCGCCGAGGTCGGCCGGGAGGCCGAGGACGACGTAGGCCTCGCCCGCCTCGGCGCCCATCGCCGCCAGGTCGGAGAGTGCCGTGGCCAGCGCCTTGTGGCCGATCTGGGTCGGGGAGGCGGTGTCGCGGCGGAAATGGACTCCCTCGACGAGGGCGTCCACCGAGGTCGCCGTGGCGCCGCCCGGGACCGTCACGGCAGCGTCGTCGCCGCTGCCCAGGTGGACCCGCGGCCCGGGCGCGCCCAGCCGTTCTCTCACCTTGGCCAGCAGCTCGAACTCGCCCACGCCCTGATTCTCCCTAACCGGAGTTCGCCCGTCGACCTCACTATGGTGCGACGACGTGGAGCGCAGCCAACCACTCCTGCACCGGATCGGCGAGGCCGGGGCACGCTTCGGATCGCGCCCGCCGCGCAGCCGTCGCGTCCGCCTTGCCCTGCAGATCGGCCTCGTCGTCCTGATCTTCGGGTTCCTCGTCCTCACGGTCATCGACCAGTGGTCGGAGATCAAGAGCGAAGGCGTCCACTTCAAGGTCGGCTGGCTGGTCCCGGGCGTGGTCATCCTGCCCTTCTTCTTCGTCTTCAGCGCCCTCGGCTGGGAGTTCATCCTCCGCTTCCTCGGCCACCCGATCGGGTTCGGCCGCGCCCAGGTCGCCTGGGGGCAGCCGCTGCTGGCGCGCTACGTCCCCGGCAGCGTCCTCTACGTGCTCGGCCGCGTGCTGCTCTCCGAGCGGGCGGGGGTGTCGCGCCGGGTGACGATCGCCAGCATCGTCTACGAACAGGCGATCTCGGCCACCTCGGCGATCGTCGTCGCCGCCTACTTCATCCTCAACCACCCGGACCTGCAGGGGCAACCGCTGCGGTTCGCGGTGCTGCTGCTGATCCCGCTGGCGATCGCGCTCCTGCACCCCCGCGTGTTCGGGCCACTGGCCAACAAGGCGCTGAAGGCGTTCGGCCGCGAGCCGCTGCCCTCGGTGATCTCGCTGAAGGGCGTGCTGGCCCTGCTCGTCTACTTCTCGGCCAACTGGTTCGTGGTCGCGCTCGGCATCTACTGCGTCGCCCGCTCGGTCACCTACATACCCTTCGACGACATCCTCCTGGTCGGCTCCGCGCAGGCGATCGGGTACTTCGCGGCGCTCGTCACCCTGGTCGCGCCCGCCGGGCTGGGCGTTCGCGACGCCGCCTTCGCCTGGGGGGTCAAGGCGGCGCTGCCGGGCAAGAGCTTCGCGCTCGGCTCGCTGATCGCGATCGCCGTGCGCGGCGTGATGACGGTCGGCGAACTCATCTACGTCGGCACCGTCACCGCCCTCGGCCGCCGCGAGGGCTGGAGCGTCCAGACCGGCATCATCCACGCCTCGCCCGAGGAGCAGGAGGCCGAGGCGAAGGGCGAGCGGGGCGGCCACTCCCCCGAAATCCTCTGAGTTCGTGTTCGTGTGAGTTATCCCCGGCAGGCGGGGATAACTCACACCGGTCCCGCCTCGCTACGTGCAGAGGGCGAGACCGCGCTCGATCAGAGGGCCGAGAGGGACCTTGAGGCCCGCGAGTTCTGGGTCGTCTCGCCAGACTGGGTCGATCGGCGCAAAGCCATCCCCCTTCGCGACTCCGTTCACCGCGTACTCGTTGCCGTCCGGGTCCGTGAAGACGATGGCTCCGAACCGTTCTGAGCCTTCGCAGCGCAGCGTCCCGCTCTCGACGGTGAGTGGCCAGCCGGCGCCGACCTCGTCGCGGGAGACCGAAACTCCCGCGCTTTCGCCACAGCCGACAAGGGCCAGCGCGGCCGCCACGCAGAATGCTCCCAGCCACTTCACGGGCGGGCACCGTATCAACGCCTGATCATTTGGAGTTCAACCATCCCGTTACTAGAGCGGGATGCGGGCGCCGAGCTGGTAGGCGGTCAGGGCGAGGGCGAGGAGCTGCAGGGGGCGGTCGCGGGCGACCGCGGCGAGGGGCAGCAGCCAGACCAGGTACCAGGGGAGCAGCCAGGCGGTGGCGAGGAGCAGGCCGAGGGTTGCCCAGCCGCTGGCGCGGACCCAGTCGCCGCCGCGCCAGACGCGCACCAGCAGGTAGGCGACCAGGGCCGCGTAGAGGGCCAGGGCGGCGGCGCGGACCGGATTGGGGTCGAGGCCGGTGAGGCGCGCGACCGCGATCGGGATGCTCATGTGGCTGGTCCGGCCCTGGTTCTCGCCGGCGAGGCCGAGGGCGTGCAGCCAGTCCCAGCCGAAGCCGGCGTAGGCGGCCGCGGCGATCGCCAGGGCGGCGAGGGCGGCGCCGGCGAGGAGGTTGCGGAGCGACCGGGTGCTCCGGCGGCGGGCGTCCACGGCGGCGAGCGGCGGTTGCCCGTCGCGAGCGGTTGGCCTGGCCCGGGCGAGGAGGGCGAACGGTGCCACCACCGCGGTCGAAGCCTTGACGGCGACGGCGGCGACCAGCGCGGCACCGGCGCTCGCCTCGCGAGCGGCGAGCAGGGCCGCGACGCCGAGCAGGGCCAGCAGCATCGCCAGGCCGTCGTTGTGAGCACCGCCGACGACGTGGACGAGGACCAGCGGGTTGAGGGCGACGAAGGCGGCGGCGCGGAGGGGGTCGGCACCGCGCCAGGCGGCGAGCCGGGCGACGACCAGGGCCAGGCCCAGCACCGATAGCGCCGCGGCGGCCTTGAGGACCGCGACCGCGGCGCCGACCGGCAGCCAGGCCAGCGGGTAGGTGGCGAGCGTGAACAGCGGGCCGTAGGCGCTGGTCGTGTCGACCCAATCGACGAGACCCGCCCAGTAGTCCCGACCGAACAGCACGACCGGGAAGTCGTACAGCCGCTTGGTCTGGATGAGCGTGAGGGCCTCGGCGGGAGGGATGGGAGGTGGCAGGAGCGGAAGC
>CBIHMQ010000064.1:0-9731 GCA_966211075.1 uncultured bacterium | reverse complement strand
CCCTATGGGCGCCCGCGACTGAATTCCCGGAGAGGGGCACCACCCTCCCTCACGGGAGCCCCTCGTCCCTACGAACGAGCCCCCTCGAGCCACTCGCGCATCGTCGGGTGTCCCGCCTGGTGCTCGCCGCTGGCCAGCTCGGCCCGCAGCTCCCCGAGCGTCCCGTACCGCTCCGCCACCACGTTGTGCCGGTGGATCGTCTCCAGGTTCTCCTGGCGGGCCATCACGAAGGCCTCGTCGGGGAGGTCGGGGTAGTCCTCGACGACCTGGCGGACCATCTCGCGGACGCAGTCCTCGACGAAGCGCGGGTTTTCGTGGGCTTTGACGACCACCGACATCTCGTCGGGGCGCTTCATCAGCTCGTAGATCTCCGAGCTCATCGAGGTCTCGACGATCCGCAGCAGCTCGGGGGCATCGATCCAGGAGGGGCCGCCCTCGGGGCAGCCGACGTGGAGGGTGCCGATGCCGCGCTGGTTGTGGGTGGCGATCGGGACGACGTCGATGATCCGCTCGATCTCCTCGGCGTCGAAGCCCTGCTCGGCGAGCCGTTCGCGCGAGAGGCCGGCGACCATCTCCTGGGCGCACGGGCAGGCGGTCATGCCCTGGGCCTGGACGCCGGTCAGGGTCCGGGTGCCGCGCTCGGAGGCGACGGCGGTGCCGTAGAGGACGTAGATCTCCTGGGTGCGCTGGCCGCTCTTCGGGGTCGAGACCGTCTCCGGGTAGCGAGCGGTCAGCGAGACCTCGGCGCGCAGCCCGCCCTGGCGCTCGCGGACCTTCTCGGCGACGTGTGCCGCCAGCACCTCGGCCTTGAAGGCCTCGCCGAGGACCACCTCGTCGATCGCCTGGTTGACGATCTCCTCGAAGCGGGACATGTGGACGCCGGCCTGCCGCGGGTTGAGGTCGACGAAGCACTCCAGCTCCGCGTAGAAGAGGTTCTCGGTCCCGTCCGCCTGGACCCGGATCACCTTCTCGACGCCGGTGACGCCGACGCGCGAGAGGCTGACCTGAGTTGCCGGCAGTCCGGCTTGTACGTCGGGTGCAGCGGGAATGGCGGAGGGGCGGCTGGCCATCGCTCGACAAGCGTAAGCGATGGAGAAGTTCTGCCTATACTTGGCGCAGCCGAGCTACGGGGTCGGCATACCCAATGGGAATGGGGGAGAGGGTGCAGTGGAGCCGATGAGTATCGAGCCGTTGGAGACGTCCGCCGACGTCCTGGACCGGGACGCCGAGGAGGAGACGTCGGTCATGGAGCTTGAGGAGCTGCGCGGTCTGGTCGCGCTCGGGCGCGAACGCGGCTACCTGACCTTCGAGCAGATCGCGGTGACCCTGGAGGAGGTGGAGATCACCAAGGAGCAGGTCTCCGCCCTGCACGCGCACCTGGTCGAGCATGGGATCGACGTGATCGCCGAGGACGGTGTCAGTGCTTACAAAGAGCAGCGCGAAACCGAGTCCGAGGGACAGAAGAAGGCCGAGCTGGATCTGACGGTCGAGCCGAGCCTCGACTCGCTGCGGCTCTACCTGCGCTCGATCGGCCAGGTCGAACTGTTGACCGCCTCCCAGGAGGTCGAACTGGCGAAACGGATCGAGCGCGGCGACATGCTCGCCAAGCGGCAGATGGTCGAGGCCAACCTGCGGCTGGTCGTCTCGATCGCGAAAGGCTATTTGGGCCGCGGGTTGAGCTTTCTCGACCTGATCCAGGAGGGCTCGCTGGGGCTGATCCGGGCGGTCGAGAAGTTCGACTACCGGCGTGGCTACAAGTTCTCCACCTACGCGACCTGGTGGATCCGCCAGGCGGTGACGCGGGCGATCGCTGACAAGGCGCGGACGATCCGCATCCCCGTCCACATGGTCGAGAAGCTGAACCGGGTCGCTCATGTCGAGCGCCAGCTGGTCCAGAAATTGGGGCGCGAGCCGGAGCCGGCCGAGATCGCCGAGGAGCTGCGCTGGCCGGTCTCCGACGTGCGGGACATCCTCCGCGTCGCCCAGCTGCCGGTCTCGCTGGAGAAACCGATCGGCGACGAGGACGAATCGGAGCTCGGCGACTTCGTCGCCGACGACGCCGTGCTCGAGCCCTTCGAGGAAGCCAGCGAGCACCTCCAGAAGGAGGGCGTGCGGCGGGCGCTCGACGCGCTGCCGGACCGCGAGCGCCAGGTGATCGAACTTCGTTACGGCCTCTCCGGGACGGAGCCCCTGACTCTCGAGGAAGTCGGCAAGACCTTCGGCGTCACCCGCGAGCGGATCCGCCAGATCGAGAACAACACGCTGAAGAAGCTGCAGCGCCTGCCGGAGGCGCAGATGCTGAGAGAAGCCAGCTAGACCCCGGCGCTAGCGCGGCTCCAGCACGAAGACCGAGATCTCGCGGTCGGGGTCGAGCTTCTCCTTGTAGTCGTCGAAGCCGGCGTACTGCTCGATGTGCTTGCGCCAGAGGTCCTCGCGCTCCTCGCCCTCGGCGACCCGGGCCCGCACCTGGCGCCGCTTGCGGCCGAGCTCGACCTCGGCATCGGGGTTGGCCTTGAGGTTGAAGGACCAGGCCGGGATCTTGGCGTTGCCGGCGTTGGTGTCGATGAGGACGACGTTGTCGCCGTCGGCGAGATAAACGACCGGGGCGGTGCGGAGCTGGCCCGATTTGCGCCCGGTCGTGGTGAGCAGCAGGACCGGCGCCCGGCCGACCTTGCCACCGATGCGGCCGCCGCTGAGGCGGTAGACGGGGACGTTGAGCTTGCCGGTCATCTTCAGCCCGCGCGCCCCGAGCGAAGAGGAGAGCCGCGAGTAGAAATGGTCGCTGGGCACGGCGTTCTTGTATCGCATACCGCGACAAACTCGCCAGGGCGCTTTAGAGTGACCGGCGATGGCCGAACCGCACCCCTTCCGCCGCGCCGCCGAAGCGAAGGACCTCGATCTGCTCAGCGAGGCGCTCGCCGACGACGTCGTGCTCCACAGCCCGATCCTCTTCCGCGGCTTCGAGGGCAAGGAGATCGTTACCCAGGTTCTCACCCATGTCGCCGCCACCCTCGAAGACCTCACCTACGTCGACGAGCTGGCCGGCGGGAACACCGTCTGCCTCCGTTTCAAGGCCAACGTCGGCGACTACGAGCTCGAGGGCATCGACTACCTCACGCTCGACGACGACGGCAAGATCGCCGACCTGACCGTCTTCATGCGCCCGATGTCCGCCCTGACGCGCTTCAACGAGCAGATGGCCCAGCGGCTCGGCGTCGCCCCGAGCTAGTCCTCGCCCGGCGCGACGATCTTTTCGAGCACGATCCGCCCGGGTCCGTCAGCACTGACGCGCAACCTGTCGCCGGCGCGGAGCCCTGCCTCATCGCATGGCCGCCTCGGGATCGTCGCCTGCCGTTTGGGGCGGAAGAGCACCTGGCTGCTGGCCGCCGCTTTCTTGGATGGGGGAGAGAGGATTCGAACCTCTGTAGGCATAGCCGCTCGATTTACAGTCGAGTCCATTTGACCGCTCTGGCACTCCCCCAGGAACGGACGAGAGCGAATGATATTGGTGTCGTCATCTGGATAGATGAGACCTTCGAGAGGGGTCCCTCTCTCGATCTCGAACTCCGAGTACTTGCTGCCGCCGAGAGCAATGCTGCGACTTCCCTCGACAAAGCGGGCCGGGATGAACCACCGTCGGCCATCGCCCACCAGCACGAAGAGGTAGTCCACGCGCGAGGGGTCGAAACGCTTCGCAACGCCGCCCCAGCTTCTATTGCCACCGTTCGTCGCGATAGAGATCGCCCAGCGACGATTGCCTGTCGACGTTGCGCCTTGAAGGGTCGAGGTCTTCACTTGGACACGCATCAGGGTGTCGCCGAGGCCAGCCATCAGGTCCACGTCAGGGCTGTGTCCCACCGGCGTCCACACGAGGGCGCCCACGGTCGTCAGCCACTCGATCGCCGAAGCCTCGCCGACGTCTCCCTGTACCCGTCGGTTGACGGCTCGCGCTCGTTTGTGCGGGCTCCTTCTGGGCTCGTTCTCAGACACGAACACATGTTCCCACTTACTTCAGACAGAAAGATGCGGCAGATTTGGTGGAAAGAGCGGCATGCGGAAAGATGGCCGGCATGAGTGCCGGTTCGCTTGCCGATCGGGTCGTCGCCGTCGCCGGGGTCGGCGGCGGGCTGGGCCCCCTCGTGGCCGGGCGGCTCGCGGCCGAGGGCGCGGTGGTCGCCGGGACCGATCGCAGTGCCGAGACGCTGGCGGCCCTGCCGGAGGAACTCGGGATCCCGCCGGAGCGCTGGGACGGGCAGGCGGTCGACCTGCTCGACGAGAGCGCGACGCGGGAGTGGTGCGCGAGCCTGGCCGAGCGGTTCGGGCGGGTCAACGGGCTGGTTCACCTGGTCGGCGGCTGGCGCGGAGGGCAACCGCTGCACGAGGAGCCGCTCCGGGACTGGGAGCTGCTGCACGACCTGCTGATCCGCACCGTCCAGCACACGACCCGCGCATTCCACGACCAGCTCGCCGCCAGCGAGCACGGTCGCTTCGTGCTCGTCTCCGCCAAGCAGGCGCAGGCGCCGTCGAACACCAACGCCGCCTACGCGGCGGCGAAGGCGGCGGCCGAGGCCTGGACGCTGGCGCTCGCCGACGGCTTCGCGCCGGGCGGCGCCACCGCCAACATCGTTGTGATCGACGCGCTGCTGACGCCGCGGATGCGCGAGGAGAACCCCGAGGGGGACTTCACCTCCTTCACCCCGGCCGAGCACGTCGCCGACGGGATCGCTTTCCTCTGCTCCGACGCGGCGGCGGAGATGAACGGGCAGCGGCTGCCGCTGACGCGGCGATGAGCCCGCGTGCGAAGAAGAAGGCGCCGGCCGGCAAGCTGACGATCGGCGAGTTGGCTCAACGGACCGGCATGACGGTACGCAACATCCGTGCCCACCAAACGCGGGGGCTGCTGCCACCGCCGGAGGTCCAGGGTCGCACCGGCTACTACAGCGAGGAGCACGTCGCCCGGATCGAGCTGACCCGGGAAATGCAGGCGGAGGGACTGAACCTGGAGGCGATCCGGCGGGTTCTGGAGAGCACCGGCGGCTCGTCCAAAGAGATGGTCGACTTCGCTCGCGCGGTGCGAGTGCCGTTCGAGGACGAGGCGCCGGAAATATTCGACATCGAGGAGCTGGCGGCGATCTGGGGCGCGGACAAGCTCGACCCGAAGCTTGTTCGCCGCGGCGAGAAGCTGGGGATCCTGCGTGAGCTGCCCGACGGCAAGGTCGAGGCGATCAGCCCGCGCCTGCAGCGGGCCGGCGGCGAGCTGGTCGCGCTGGGCGTCTCCCCCGAGGCGGTGCTCGCCACCGCCGACCGTCTCCACGAGCACGCCGAGCGCGTCGCCCGCACCTTCGTCGAGCTCTTCGTCAGGGAGATCTGGGAGCCGTTCGATCGGGCCGGCCGGCCCGAAGAGGACTGGCCGAAGGTGCGCGAAGCCCTGGAGCGGATGCGGCCGCTCGCCTCCGACGCGCTGCTGGCGATGTTCCAGATCACCATGGACGAGGCGACCGAAAAGGCGAGCGAACGGACCCTGCAGGGGGCGGCTGCTCGACCGGAGCCGCGCTCGAGGCGCGGCAAGCGCCGGCGTCGCTCCTAGGGCGGCAACTCGGCTGGTTGCACCCGGTAGAGCACGTGCGGCAGTCCCGCGTGTTCCACCTCGCGCTGGGCCGCCTTCATGCCCACCTTCTCGGCCACCCGTCGGGAGGCGGCGTTGTAGGGAAGGATCAGGGCAATCACCTCCGCGAAGCCGAGCGTGCGCGCGTGTGCGATCGCCTCCGCCGCGGCCTCGGTCGCCAGGCCCTCGCCGTGGCGGGACGGTTCGATGCTCCAGGGCAGCTCGACCGCCAGCACGTCGTCCACCTCGGTCCAGGCGAGGCCGCCACGGCCGACGAACGCACCGGTCTGCCTGTCCTCGAGTACCCAGGGGCCGAAGCCGTGATCCTCCCAGTGCCGGCAGTCGCGGTCGAGCAGCTCCAGGACCTGCGGCCCGTCGAATGGCAACAGCGGCGGCGGGCGCAGCCAGCGGCCGATCTCGGGGCGGAAGAAGTGGCTCTCGTAGGTGCGGAGATCGTCGACCGTCGGCGCTCGGAACCGGAGGCGCTCGCTCATCTCGTCGAGCCTAGCCAAGCGGCAGCGCCGCCCAGCCGAATCGACCGGCCCGCTCCGGGTATTCGTGGGGAGTGAGTCTTCCACCCAGGACCGTCTTCGCCGTCCTCGCGATCGCGGTCGGGGTGGCGTTCGCCGCGCCGGCCGTGGGAGCAGCCTCGGATCCGGCCCCTGCGCCCAGCTGCGCCGATGGGCCACAGCGCGTCGGCGCCACGCTCGAGGGCACCCCCTGCGGGGAGACGATCGTGGTGCCGCCCGGCGTCGCCGCGGTCGACGGCGGGGGAGGCGACGACACGATCGTCGCGCCTGTCACCGCCGCGATCCCCTGCGAAGCGATCTGCCTCTCGGTCGGCAGCCAGACCTTCGAAGGCGGCCCCGGCGACGACGTCGTCTTCGGCGAGCGCGGCAACGACGTTCTCCGCGGCGGCGAAGGGAACGACCGGCTCTACGGCGGGATCGGCGACGACAAACTCGAAGGCGGCCCCGGCGACGACCTGCTCGGCGGCGGGTTCGGCGCCGACACGATCGACGGGCAGGAGGGAAACGACTACGTCCGCGGGGACGGCACCATCGACCACATCCACGACAGCGGTGGCGGCACCGACGCACTCAGCTACGCGACCGGGATCGCGCCCGGATTCGGCGACGGCATCGACACCGGCGCCGGCGGCTTCCCCGGGCCCGGGGCCGAAGCCGGCGAACGCGGCGTCCACCTCGACCTCGCCGGCAACGGGCTCAACGGCAACAACGGCATCGCCGCCGAGGGCGGGGGCTTCGACGAAGTCGAAGCGGGCGTCTTCGAGATGATCGTCGGCACCGGCTTCCCCGACTTCATCGAGGGAGGCGAGGCACCCGAGACGATCTTCGGCGGCGGCGGCGACGACGTGATCCGCGGCAACGGCGGGAACGACCAGCTTCTCGGCGGAGCCGACGGCGACCTGCTCGACGGCGGCGAAGGCGACGACGGGCTCGACGGCGGTGCCGGCGGAGACAATTGCCTCAGCGGCGCCAGCGCGTCCGCCTGCGAGGGCACCGCCCAGGCGGTCTCCCCGCGCGACGGCAGCAAAGTCAGCGTCGGCCTGATGACCGGAGGCGCTTCCGGGATTGCCCAGATCTACGTGGCCGGGAGCAGCGGCGACGACACGATCTCCGCCAGCTACGGCGGCGGCGCGGTCAGTCTCACCCTCGCCGGAACCAGCTTCGACACCGGCGCCGGCGCCGCCTCCGGCTGCACGGTGACGCCGACCGCGGCCACCTGCCCGTTCGAATACCTCGACTCGATCGTCCTCGCCGGACTTCGCGGCGATGACAGATTGACCGCCACCGGCTTCCCGCAGGCGACCGCGACGATCCTGCTCGGCGGCGAAGACGAGGACGGGCTGACCGGCGGCGAAGGCAACGAGGACGCCCTGGTCGACGGCCGCGGCCCCAGCGCCGACGTGCTCTCGGCGCTCGGTCGCGACGACGTGCTTCTCCACGAGGGCGGCGCCGACACCCTGCTCGGCGGCGACGGCAACGACCTCTTCCTCTCGACCTCGATCTGCGACGGCGAGACGATCGACGGCGGCGAGGGCCGCGACAACTCCTCCTGGGCGCGGCTGCTGGTCGACGGGGTGGAGGCCCGGCTCGACACGACCCCGGCCCGGGTCGGCCGCTTCGGCGCCGCCGGCGACCCCGGTTGCGGCGGCGAACCGCTCGACACGATGATCGGCATCGAGGACCTCGAGGGCTCCGAGCAGCCGGAGCTGTTCGTCGGCGACGCCGGCCCCAACCAGCTGCTCGGCCACGGCGGTCCCGACGAGTACCTCGCCGGTGCCGGTGCCGACACGATCCTCGCCAACTCCGGCGACTCCGACCCGCTGATCTCCTGCGGCAGCGACAGCGACCTCGCCGTGATCGACATCCCGACCCCGCAGTACGCCGACGCCGACCCGGTCGAGTGCGAGCGGGTGCGGCAGGGCGCGGTCGAAGAATTCCGCACCGTCACCGAACTCCCGCCGGCGCCGCTGGTGCCACCGCAGGAATCGACCGAATCGCCCGCACCACCCGAACCCCCCAAGCTGGCGTCGCCGCCGCGGGAACCGCAGCGCGACCGGGTGCCGCCCCGGACGCTGCTCCGCCACCACCCGCCGAAGCTGCTGAACACCGCCAAGCGCCAGCGCCGGGTCAGCTTCCGCTTCGCCTCCAGCGAGCCCGGCTCCAGCTTCCGCTGCCGCCTAGACCGCCGGCCGCTCCGCCCCTGCGCCTCGCCGCGCGCCTACGCGGTCGGCCTCGGCCGGCACGTCGTCCGGATCGCCGCGGTCGACGCCGCCGGCAACGCCGACCGCACCCCGGCGACGTTCAGGTTCCGGCTGGTGCGGCGCCGCTGAACCACGGCCGAGCTAGTCGGCCAGCCGTCACAGCCCCGCCTCTACGAACCGCTTCAGCTTCTCCGGCATCGTCTCGACCATCTGGCCGCGCAACACGCCGACCACCGGGCCGCGGATCAGCATCCCGAGGACCCGGCCGAGGTCGACCTCCATCCAGTAGGTCGCCTTGGTGCGGCCCTCGCCGATGTCTTCCAGCTCCCAGTGGCCTTCGATCGACTTCAGGTCGCCGTTCTCCTGGGACCACTCGACCCAGGTCGGGCGCTGGTAGCCGAACCGCACGTCGGACTTCACGGTGCGGACTTTCGCATCGGTCTCGATGTGGACCAGGACCTGGTTGCCGTCGCGGTCGCGCTCGACGCACTCGGCGACCTTGATCTCGGTCTGCCAGCGGGGCGAGGCCTCGACGTCCGCGGCCGCCTCGAAGACGACCTCGATCGGCGCCTCGATTTCCGTGCTCGCCGATCCGCCGATCTTGCCCATCGGCTCAGGTTACGCGGGTGCCCGGATCGCACCACCCGGCGCCATCCGCCTCGCTCCCTAGCCTGCCCGTCGCAATGAGCCTGCGCCGATCCCACTTGCTGACCGTTTGCGCCCTCGCCGTCGCCTTCGCGGCCGGCGGCCTTCTTCCCAGCGCCTTCGCAGACACGTCGGCGGCGCCGACCGTCGTCCGCAACGCCCTCGCCCAGACCGGCGCCGTCCAGGGCGCCCCGAACCGGACGATGGTCCTCAGCCGCGTCAGGGTCGAACCGGGCACGCAGCTGGCCACCCACCACCACCTCGGCACCCAGATCTCCCGCGTCACTGCCGGCGTCCTCACCTACACGGTCCGCAAGGGCAAGGCCGAGGTCCGCCGCGGCGAGGCCGACCAGAACCCCGAGCTGGTCCGCACCATCAAGGCCGGCCAGACCGCCCGGATCCGCGCCGGCGAGTGGCTGGTCGAGCAGCCCTCCGACATCCACGAAGCCGCCAACCGCGGATCGACCCCCGTCGTCATCTACCTGGCGACGCTGCTGAAGACCGGTTCGCCACCGTCCACTCCGGTCGAGCTACCGTAGGCCAAGCGCTCCGTGGGGGAGCGGACCGAGAGGGGGAGTCATGGCAGTCAAGCTGCACCGTTGCTCGATCATGTGGGCCAAGGTCGGCGCCCATCCCTGTTGGAAGGTCCAGAAGGCACTCGATGAGGCCGGCGTCGAGTATGAGGTCGTCAAGCACCCGGCCTTCCCGCGCTCCAAGCGCGCCGACTACATCGAGCTGACCGGCGGCGAG
>CBIHMQ010000063.1:0-9733 GCA_966211075.1 uncultured bacterium | reverse complement strand
GGAAGAAGCCGAGGTAGACCAGAACGCGGTCTGCCTCGGTGACGCTGAGCTCAATCGACCCCGACCAGAGAGACGAAAGGGCAGACCACGATGCGAGACCGCCGAGCAGACCGGCTCCCCAGTAGAACGCCCGTCCAACCGTCGCTCGCGAGGCCACACCGAGCACCAGCAGGGCGACGACCAGCAGCCATGCGGCCAACCCGGCGATATGGCGCGAGCTCAGGTCGAAGCCACCTCCGCCCAGCGCCAGCCCGACGATCAGGAGGGGTGGAGCGATCAACGCCGCCCCTTCCTCTAACCTTGCGCGCCATGTCTGAGACCCGTCGCCACCCGGGCCATAGCTCGGCCCTATCCGTTTTCTCGCTTCTGTCAGTGCTTGCTCTGCTGGCATTTGCTTCATTTCCAGTGCTTGCTCAGGCCGAAGAAGACTCGGCCGGCATCCAGTACCACGATGCGCCGCCCACGATCAACACGCCCGACAAGGCGAAGAAGTCGCACAAGTCTGAACCCGGCAACGGCTCGACCGAAGCGGAAGCAGGCAACTCGACGGCGCCCGGTGGCACCGGGAGCGGCTCCGGGGGATCGGGATCGCAGGGAGGTTCTCCGTCGAACGGCTCATCGTCTGGTCAGAATCCAAGCACGGGCAGGGGCGGCGACTCCGGCCAGGGTAACCTCGGCAAGGGCGCGACCGTCGCCCAGCAGAACGAAGTCTCTCCGGAGAGCGGCAGCCCCGCGTCCTCGTCTTCCGATGGCTCCTCGCCGCTCGTCCCGATCCTGATCGCGATCGCCGTCCTGGCCGCGATCTCCGTCGGGGTCGTGCTGGCCCGGCAGCGGCGGCAGCGCCGTGAGGCCGGCAGCGGCGGCGCCGTCTCGCCCAAGGCGAGCTGAACCCATGTCGAAAGTGAGGAAGCGCATGACGAGAATCGTCCGTGCCTGCGCAGCCGTCTGCGCGGCGTGCCTATCGCTCGGCGTCTTCGCCGGTGCCGCCCAGGCCGTGCCGGCCAACTTCTGGGGCGTCGTCTTCCAGGCCGAACCGACCGAAATCCAGTTCCAGCGACTCGACAGGGGCGGGGTCGACAGCATGCGCCTGCCGGTCGACTGGAGCGGCGTGCAGCCGCAGCGCGGCGGGCCCTACAACTGGGGCCAGATCGACCAGGTGGTGAAGCGCGCAAGCGCCGCCGGGATCGAGGTCCTGCCCTTCCTCAACGGCGCCCCCAGTTGGGCGGTGCCGCAGGCCAGGGTCCCGGGCACCAGCCTGAAAGCTCCGGCCCGGCTGCCGGCCAGCGGTTCGGCCGCCGGCGCATGGTCGGCCTTCCTCAAGGCCGCGGTCGGGCGCTACGGTCCGGGCGGCACGCTGTGGGCGGAAAACCCGTCGATCTCGCCACACCCGATTCGCACCTGGCAGATCTGGAACGAGCCCAACTTCAAGTACTTCGTCGCCCGGCCCAACCCGGCCCAGTACGGCAGGCTCGTGAAGGTCTCGCACACGGCGCTGAAGAGCGTCGATCGCGGCGCCAGGATCGTCCTTGCCGGCCTCTTCGCGCGGCCGATCGAAGCGACCTTCCGGAAGAAGCCGCCGCAGGCCTACTTCGCGAAGGACTTCCTCGAGCAGATGTACGCGAGGACGCCGGGGGTCAAGTCGAAGTTCGACGGCATCGCCCTGCACCCCTACACCGGCTCATACAAAAGCGTCGGGCCGCGGATCGAAGAAGTCCGCGACGTCCTCGAGGCGAATCACGACACCCGCAAGGGCCTCTGGCTGACCGAGGTGGGCTGGAGCTCCTCCAACCCTGTCCCGGGCCAGAGCAACACTTTCAACAAGGGCCCGGCCGGCCAGGTGACCCAGCTCAAGGGCGCCTTCAGGCTGATCCAGCGCAACCGCGTCAGGTGGAACGTCCAGCGCCTCTACTGGTTCTCGGTCGACGACCAGGCCGGCTCCTGCAACTTCTGCGACGGCTCCGGCCTCTTCGGCGAAGGCTTCGTCCCGAAGAAGTCCTGGTTCGCCTACGTGAAGTTCGCCGGCGGCACGCCCTAAGCGGGCGCGGGGCCGGGAGTCGGGATTCGGCCCGCGCCTGGCGGCGGCGGACGCGGCGCGAGGCTGCGTCCTCCGTCGCCTGAATAGCGCTGCTATTCAGGCTCCCTGCGTCCTTGCCTCGCTTGGTCCGGCGCTCGCCAGTCCCTGTCCCGAATCCCGCTCCCGGCCCCGCGCCCGCTTCTTCCGCGTGATCGACTATCCCCCACCAGTGGGGGGAAGGTCGGCTGCGCGCGTGCCGGTCTGCGTAAGATCGGTGGGTTGACCACCAAGGCGAAGACGAGGGCGAAATCCGATCCGCTGAGGCCGTTCAGCGAGCCGGTCAGGCGCTGGTTCAAGGCCTCATTCGAGGGGCCGACCCCCGCCCAGGCGGGGGGTTGGGAGGCGATCTCGGGCGGGGCGAACGCGCTGATCTGCGCCCCGACCGGATCCGGGAAGACGCTGGCCAGCTTCCTCTGGGGGATCGACCGGCTGGTCAGGGCCGGCGAGGACGGGCGCGAGCCGCTCGGGACCGGGGTCCGGCTCGTCTACGTCTCGCCCCTGAAAGCGCTCTCCTACGACATCGAGCGCAACCTGCGGGCGCCGCTGCGGGGGATCGGCGCCGACATCGCGGTCGGGCTCCGCACCGGCGACACGCCGCAGAAAGAGCGGCGGGCGATGGCCAAAAATCCGCCCGACATCCTCATCACCACGCCGGAGTCGCTGTACCTGATGCTCTCCTCGAGCGTGCGGGAGATCCTCGGGTCGACGGAAGCGGTGATCGTCGACGAGATTCATGCGGTGGCTCAGACCAAGCGGGGGTCTCATCTGGCGCTGACGCTCGAGCGGTTGGACGGGTTGGCGCGGGCGTTCCGGGCGGCGGGGCCTGTCGCCGCAGGGGACCCCCCACCTCCTGCGGTAGCTAAAGCTTCCTCGGAGGCGGGTCCCCCTACGGCGCCACCCGCCGCGGGAACGTCGGCGTCGACCGGGGTTCAGCGGATCGGGCTGTCCGCGACGCAGAGGCCGCTGGAGCGGATCGCTCAGTTTCTGGTGGGCCCGAAGCGGGAGTGCGAGATCGTGGACGCGGGGCGGCGCAAGCCGCTCGACCTCGAGATCGTCGTTCCGGTTGAGGACATGGCCGACCCGGGGGCGGCGGCGTATCCGAGTGAGGATGGGCCGCCGCCGACGGAAATCGAGCCCTCGGCTCACGTGCGGTCGATTTGGCCCGCCATCTATCCGCGGCTCGTCGAGCTCGTCCAGGAGCACACCTCGACGATCATCTTCGTCAACAACAGAAGGGCGGCAGAGCGCCTCGCCAAGCGCATCAACGAGCTCGCGAACGGAGAAGGCGAACACGAACTACCGGCGACCGAGCACGCGGGCCACGCTGGAAACGGGGGTTCTGCCGAAGACGCTGTGCCGGGGGGTGGCGCGGTAGGGGGGTCCATCTCCGAGGAAGCTTTAGCTACCGCAGGAGATGGGGGGTCCCCTGCCGCGACAGGACCCGCCGGCCCAGACGCTCCTGTTGAGATCGCCCGCGCCCACCACGGCTCGCTCTCCCACGAGGAGCGCACCCTCGTCGAGGAGATGCTCAAGTCCGGCGAGCTCCCCTGCCTGGTCGCCACCTCCTCGCTTGAGCTCGGCATCGACATGGGCGCGGTCGATCTCGTCATCCAGGTCGAGTCGCCGAAGTCGGTGACGCGGGGGCTGCAGCGGATCGGTCGGGCCGGGCACGGGATCGGCGAGACCTCGAAAGGGCGGATCTTTCCGAAATACCGGGGCGACCTGCTCGAGTGCGCGGTGGTGGCGCGGCGGATGCGCGAAGGGGAGATCGAGGAGACGACGATCCCCCAGAATCCGCTCGACGTGCTCGCCCAGCACCTGGTCTCGATGGCGGCGCTGGACGAGTGGGAGGTCGACGAGGTCGAGCGGCTGGTCACCGCCACCGAGCCCTTCCACGAGCTCTCCCGCGAACAGCTCGAGAACGTGCTCGACATGCTCGACGGGCGCTACCCGTCCGACCGCTTCGCCGAGCTGCGGCCGCGGATCGTCTGGGACCGCACCAACGGCACCATCCACGGCCGCAAAGGCGCCCGCACGCTGGTCGTCACCAACGCCGGCACGATCCCCGACCGCGGCCTCTACGGCGTCCACCTCCCGGACGGCCGCCGGGTTGGCGAGCTCGACGAGGAGATGGTCTACGAGGCCCGCCCCGGCCAGACCTTCCTGCTCGGCGCCACTACCTGGCGGATCGAGGAGATCACCCGCGACCGGGTCATCGTCACGCCCGCCCCCGGCGCCCCCGGCGCGGTGCCGTTCTGGAAGGGCGACGGGATCGGCCGTCCGGCCGAGCTCGGCGAGGCGATCGGTGCCTTCGCCCGCGAGGCGGTCTCGCGCTCGCCCGAGGAGCTGGCCGCCGAGTACGACCTCGACGAGCGTGCCGCCAGCAACCTCGTCACCTACCTGCGCGAGCAGCAGGCGGCGACCCGGGTCGTCCCCTCCGACCAGACGATCGTCGTCGAGCGCTTCCGCGACGAGATCGGCGACTGGCGGCTCTGCATCCTCTCGCCCTACGGCGGCCGCGTCCACGCCGCCTGGGGCCTTGCCCTGGCCGGCAAGATCCGCGCCGAGCGCGACCTCGAGGCCGACGCGATCTGGTCCGACGACGGGATCGTCATCCACCTCCCCGACGCCGACGAGCCGCCGCCCGCCGACTTGGTCCTGATCGACCCCGACGAGCTCGAGGACCTGGTCGTCGGCGAGCTCTCCGGCTCGGCCCTGTTCGGTGCCCGCTTCCGCGAGAACGCCTCGCGCTCGCTCTTGATCCCCCGCGCCTACCCCGGCAAGCGCACGCCCCTGTGGCAGCAGCGGCTGAAGTCCCAGAGCCTCCTCGAAGTCGCCCGCGACTTCCCCCGCTTCCCGGTCATCCTCGAGACCTACCGCGAGTGCCTGCGCGACGTCCTCGACCTGCCCTCGCTGGCCGAGCTGCTGCGCAAGCTGCACTCCCGCTCGTTGAGCCTGGTCGAGGTCGAGACCCCGACCGCCTCGCCGTTCGCCTCCTCGCTGCTGTTCGACTACGTCGCCACCTACATGTACGAGGGGGACACGCCGAACGCCGAGCGGCGGGCGGCGGCGCTGGCCCTCGATCGCGACCTGCTGCGCGAGCTGCTCGGCCAGGAGGAGCTGCGGGAGCTGATCGACCCCGAGGCGCTGGAAGAGGTCGAGGCGCAGCTGCAGCACCGCACCGAGGCCGGCCGGGCCGGCGACCGCGACGCCCTCCAGCAGCTGCTCCGCAACCTCGGCGACCTCACCGCCGCGGAGTGCGAGGAGCGCGTCGCCGAGGGCTACTCGGCCACCTCGATGCTGGAGAAGCTGGTCGGCGAGCGCCGCGTCGCCAAGGTCCGGATCGCCGGCGAGGAGCGGTTCGTCGCCGCCGAGGACGCCGGCCTCTACCGCGACGCCCTCGGCGTGCCGCCTCCGCCCGGCCTGCCGGAGACCTTCCTCGAGGACCACCCCGACGCGATGCGGGCCCTGGTCCGCCGCTACGCCCGCACCCACGGCCCCTTCCCGACCGCGCAGCTGGCCGAGCGCTACGGCGTCGACCCCTCGCCGGCGCTGCGCGAGCTCGAGGCCGAAGGGGCGCTGGTTCGCGGCGAGCTGCTGCCGGGCGGGACCGAGCGCGAGTGGTGCGACTCCGACGTCCTGCGCCGGGTCCGCCGCGCCAGCCTCGCCCGCCTCCGCAAGGAGGTCGAGGCCGCCGACCCGACCGCGCTGGCCCGCTTCCTGCCGAGCTGGCAGAACGTCGACGCCTACCGGCCCGCCGGCGCCGGCCCCGACCGCCTCCGCGAGGCCCTGGTGCCGCTGCAGGGCGTCGCCCTGACCCCGAAAGTCTGGGAGAACGACGTGCTGCCGCGCCGGCTGGGCACCTACTCGCCCAGCTGGCTGGACGAGCTCTGCACCAGCGGCGAGGTCGTCTGGCTCGGCGCCGGCGCCCTCGGCCGCAGCGACGGCCGCGTCGCCCTCTACTTCCGCGAGGACGTCCGCCTCGCCGGCCCGCCGCCCGCCAACTCGAAGCTGGAGGTCCCAACCGGCCAGGTCCACGACGCGATCCGCGAGCGCCTTGCCACCGGACCCTCCTTCTGGATCGACCTCGTCGCCGAGCTCGACTTCCCCGCCGAGGACCTCCACAACGCGCTCTGGGACCTGGTCTGGTCGGGCGGGGTCACCAACGACGCCTTCGCGCCCTTGCGGGCGCCGCGCCTGCGGGCGGTGCCGGCGAACGATCGCCAGGGCCGCCGCTTCGGACGCCGCCGCTCCACCGCGGGGGCCGCCGTGCAGGGCCGCTGGTCGCTGACCGAGCCGCTCTTCGCCGGCGCCCCCGGCTCCGGCCCGCGCCTGCGCGCCCAGGCCGAGCTGATGCTGGAGCGCTACGGGATCGTCACCCGCGAGACGGTCCTCGCCGAGGGGATCCCGGGCGGCTTCGCGACCCTCTACTCCGAGCTCGGCAACCTCGAGCTGCTCGGCACCGCCCGCCGCGGCTACTTCGTCGAGGGTCTCGGCGGCGCCCAGTTCGCCCTCCCCGGCGCCGTCGAGCGGCTGCGCTCGCTGCCGGAAGCCGACGGCTCCTACCTCGTGCTCGCCGCCACCGACCCCGCCAACCCCTACGGCGCCTCGCTGCCCTGGCCGAAGCTGGAGAGCGGCCGCCGCCCCGGCCGCACCCCCGGTGCCCACCTGCTGCTGCGCGACGGCGACCCGCTCGTCTTCCTCGAGCGCGGCGGCCGCGGCATCCTCCGCCTCAAGCCGATCGAGGGCGACGAGCTCGAAGAGGCGATGCAAGCCCTCGCCGACGCCGTCGTCGCCGGCCAGCTGCCGAAACTGGCGGTCGAGAAACTCGACGGCGAGGCCGTGATCGGCTCCGGCCACGAGGAGTCCCTGGTCTGGGCGGGCTTCAGCCGCGGCCCCCGCAAACTCACCGCCTCGGCGCGCTGAGCCCGCCTCAGCGGCTGCGGCCGAGGCCGACGAGAACGCCGGTCTTCGCGACGACCGTGTCCGTGAGGCCGGCAGGGACTTGGCCAAGCCGTCCTCGCAGACGTTGGGTCGACATCGAGCGAACCATCTCCGGCATCGCGAAGCTGACTCTTTCGAGTCCTCCCATCGGCGGCTCGATCCGCACGTGCAGACTGCTGCCGTGGTCCGTCGTGGTCAACGGCACGGCGATGACCAGGTTGGCGGACGAACGATTCATCGGATCGATCGAGATCACCAGGAAAGGGCGTTTTCCTCCCTGCTCGCGACCCATCACGGGATCGGGATCCGTGAGGTAGATCTCTCCGCGCTGGAACTCCCGCCGCTCAGTCCGCATCGGGATGCCGGTCGGGGAAGTCGATCCAGTCCTTCATTTCCTCGCGGATCTCATCGCCGTGCTTGCGATAGGTCTCCTCCAGCGAGGCCAGGATCTGCTGCTCCTCCAACAGGTCGACGGCCGCATCGAGAATCTCAACCACGCTGACTCCCTCGCGCTCGGCTTGCTCGGCGAGACGCTTCTGCGTGCTTCGCCGAACGCGGATGGTGGTCGTCTCGGTCACGGCCATGGAGCGAGTATACGGATCTGTCTACACGGTTCAACGGTGCCCACATGGGCCCCCAAGGTCTGGGGAGCCAAGTTCTCTCCCCCCTCGCGCGATAATCAAAGTAGGTGAGCGACGTGGAGGAGATCCTCAGCCCTGTAGAGCTGCTGCGCAGCGTGCCGCTCTTCGCCGATCTCGAAGAGGACGAGCTGGAGCGGTTCTCGCGCGTCGCCGTGCCGCGCTCCTTCCCGGCCGGGACCCGGGTCTTCCACGAGGGGGACCGTTCCGACGCCTGCTACATCGTCCGCGAAGGCAGCTTCCGGGTCACCCGCGAGCACTCCGACGGTCGCGCGATAACGCTCGCCACGCTCGGCCCGGGCGAGGTCTTCGGGGAGCTGGCGATGCTCGACGGCGACCTCCGCTCGGCCAGCGCCGAGTCGCTCACCGACGGCGAGCTGCTCGCCCTGCCGGCGGTCGACGTCAAGGCGCTGCTGGCCCGCCACCCGGAGATCTCGGTGAAGCTGGTCGCGGCCCTGGTCCGGCGCCTGCGCGCCGCCAACGAGCGGATCTCCCGCCAGTCCTTCCAGACCGTGCCCAGCCGTGTCGCCGGAGTGCTCTTGCAACTGGCCGCGGAAACGCGTGGCGGCGAGGGTGGAGAGGTGACGATCCGGATGAACCAGGCCGACCTCGCCCAGCTGGCCGGCACCTCGCGGGAGAGCGTCAGCCGCTTCCTCGCCGACCTCGAGCGCTCCGGCGTGGTTCGCTCGGGCCGGGGCCGGGTCACCGTCCTCGATCCCGAGAAGCTCCACAACTACATCTTCTGAGATGGCCGACCCCGCCGACCTCCGAGCGCGGATGGTCGAGCGGCAGCTGCGGCGGCGCGGGATCCGCGACGGGCGGGTGCTGGCGGCGATGGGCGCCGTCCCCCGCGAGGCGTTCGTGCCGGCCGAGCTGCGCCAACGCGCCTACGCCGACTCGGCGCTGCCGATCGGCGCCGGGCAGACGATCTCCCAACCCTGGATCGTCGCCGCGATGTGCCAGGCGATGGAGTTGCGCGGCGGCGAGCGGCTGCTCGAGATAGGCACCGGCACCGGCTACTCGGCGGCCGTCTTGGCCCGCCTGGCCGCCGAAGTGATCAGCGTCGAGCGCCAGGAGTCTCTGGCGGCGACGGCGGCCGAGTCGCTGGCGGCCCTCGGCGTCGCCAACGCCGAGGTCCGGGTCGGCGACGGCAGCCGCGGCGTCCCCGAGCTGGCGCCCTACGCGGCGATCGCGGTCCACGCCGCCGCCCCGGCACCACCGCCGGCGCTGCTCGGCCAGCTCGCGGACGGCGGCCGCCTGGTCGTCCCGATCGCCGCCGGCGAGGCGGAGATGCTGACCGTGCTGCGCCGCCGCGAGGAGGGCTTCGAGTCCGCGGCGATCGGCCCCTGCCGGTTCGTACCGCTGATCGGCGAGGAGGGGTACTAGCGCCGCCGGTCCCGCGAAGGGGCGATCAGACCTTGTCGACGGCACCGGGTCAGATACGCTCGCTGCGCATGCGCGGCGGCACCAACGTGCTCAACTTCTACTCCGCTGTCTTCATCGACCAGCTGAAGCGCGGTCGCAAGACGGCGACGATCCGGCTGGGCGACAAGAGCGGCAAGTACGAGCGCGGCCAGGTCGTCTGGGTCACGGTCGGTTTCCGCCACAGCCCCCGCGAGAAGATCTTCACGGCGGTGATCGACGACGTCGAGGTGAAGCGGCTCGGCGAGCTCAGCCGCCGCGACATCGAGCACGACAACCCGGAGTTCCGGCGCCTCGAGGAGACGATTCGCTTCCTCGAGCAGATCTACAGCCGGCCGGTCTCCGAGGACGACGTCGTCACCGTGATCCGCTTCTCGCAGGTGGTGGAGCCGCCGCGGCCGCATCTCGGCAACGGGGAGACCCCGCACCGCAACTGATGGCCGAGTACGCCTTTCTGACGACCTGGCTGCTCGATTCGCCCCGGCAGCCGGTCTGGGAGGCGATCTACGACCAGGAGCGCTGGCCGAGCTGGTGGCGCGGGGTGGAGGAGGCCAGCGAATTGCGGCCGGGCAACGGCGAAGACGGCGTCGGCAGCGTCGCCCGGATGGTCTGGCGCAGCCTGCTGCCCTACCGGGTCGAGTTCGAGGTGACGACG
>CBIHMQ010000062.1:0-9907 GCA_966211075.1 uncultured bacterium | reverse complement strand
CATCGTCATGTTCGGAGTGGTCAGCGGCGGTCATTTCAACCCGGCGGTGACGATCGCCGCGCTGGCGATCAAGCGGATCAGCGCCATCGACGGCGTGATCTACATCCTGGCCCAGCTCTCCGGCGGCGTTCTCGGCGCCCTGCTGACCAAGGCGCTGCTGCTCGACGAGGGTCGCGCAACCAACTACGGGGCCGCCCAGGTCAGCGGCCTGCTCGCGGGTAACTTCGCCGGGTCGATCGTCGAGGCGATCGGCACCTTCTGCCTCGTCCTCGTCATCCTCGCCGCGGTCTTCTCGAAAAAGAGCTTCAAGGAGTGGGCGCCGCTGGCAATCGGCACGACGCTTGGCTTCATCGTCATGGTCGGCGGCCCGTTGACCGGCGGCTCCTTCAATCCGGCTCGCTGGTTCGGCCCGGCCCTGGTCAGCAACACCTGGGGCGACGTCTGGCCTTACCTGGCCGGCCCGATCGTCGGCGCCCTGCTGGCGGCGGCGGTGTTCCGCTTCGTGCTGGAGCCGGGTGGCGTGCCCCCGACCGAGTCGCCGGAGCCGATCAAAGCGAGTGCCAAAGGCACCGCCAAGGCCAGCCCGACCTCCTAGCAGTCCCCGGGTTTCCGCTTACGAACCGCCGGGCCATGCCGGCCCGGCGGTTCCAGTAGCTTGGCGAGCGTGCGCCGGGTTACCTTCTCGCGGAACTTCACGCTTTCCCTCTCTCGCACCTGCCAGTGCTACTGCAAGTACTGCGCCTTCGCGACGCACCAGGCCCACGTCCACCCTCCTGAGGAGGTCGAGCGGCAGCTCGACCAGGCACTGAGGCGCAACGCCAAGGAGCTGCTGGTCCTCACCGGCGAGCGCCCCGAGGTCAACCCGGTGGTCGCGGCCAAGCTGGCCGAGTGGGGTCACGAGGACTTCACGTCCTACGTCGTCTGGGCCTGCGAGCGGGCCCTGGAGCGAGGGATGCTTCCGCACACCAACATCGGGGTGCTGGAGAAGGCGGACCTGGCGCGATTGAGGGAGGTCACGGCCTCGCAGGGGCTGATGCTGGAGAGCGCTTCGGAGCGCTTGATGGACACCGTCCACGCGGGCAGTCCGACCAAGCATCCCGCCGCGCGGCTGGCCACCATTGAGGCCGCAGGCGAACTGCGGATCCCCTTCACGTCGGGGATCCTCGTCGGCATCGGCGAGACCGAGCAAGAGCGCGTCGAATCTCTCGAAGCGCTTGCCGCGGTGCACCAACGTCACGGCCACTTGCAGGAGGTGATCATCCAGAACTTCGTTCCGCATCCCCGCTACTACGGAGCTGAGGTCGCCGACATCGCGGATGAGGCGGCTCGCGCTCGGTGGGGAGGCGAGGAGGCGGCACCCGACTCACTGCCCCTGCCAGCGTGGGCGAACCCCGTCTCAGTGGACGAGATCAAGCGGTTGATCGGCGAGTGCCGAAGGCTGATGCCGGATGTGGGGGTGCAGGTGCCGCCCAACCTCTCGGAGTTTTGGCCGGAGTTGGTCGAGGCTGGGGCTACGGATCTCGGTGGGCTGTCGGCGAACGGGGACCACATCTCGCCGGAGGAGCCGTTTCCCTCGCCGCATCAGGTGCGCAAGGAGCTGGCGCCGCGGGGGTACGCGCTGACGGAGCGGTTGTGTGTGTATCCGCAGTACATGGACCTCGAGTGGATGGAGCAGGGGGTCCTCGACGTAGTCAAGTTGAAGTACTGGAGCTTCATCCCGCGCCGGGGATCTGGCCGACGGTCGGAAGAGTCGCTCGACTCCGGGCTGGCCGAGAGTGCGATCGCGAAAGGGCGTGAGGGTGTCGCGCTCTCCGAGGACGAGCTCACCGCCCTGTTCGCGGAGACCAGGCCCGAGGTGGTCGAGGAGATGCGGGTGGCCGCCGATGAGCTGCGGGCGGAGCTGGCGGGGGATTTGGTCACCTTCGTGGTCAACCGGAACATCAACTTCACCAACGTCTGCGTGGTCGGCTGCGCGTTCTGCGGGTTCGGACAGGGGAAGCGCTCGCCGGACGCCTACGAAGTCTCCGAGGAGGACTTTGCGGCGCGGATCGAGGAGGCGGTCGAGTTCGGGGCGACTGAGCTCTGCATGCAGGGCGGGATCCATCCCGACCTCTCGCTGGACGAGTACGGCCGCTGGCTGCGGCTGGCCAAGGACGTGGCGCCGCAGCTGCACCTGCACGCCTACTCGCCGATGGAGATCAACTGGGCCTGCGAGCGTTCCGGCAAGCAGCCGCGGGAGGTTTTCGAGTACCTGCGCGAGTGCGGGCTCGGCTCGACCCCTGGGACCGCCGCCGAGGTGCTCGACGACGGCGTCCGCCAGCGGATCTCGCCGAACAAGCTGCCGGTGGCGCGCTGGGTCGAGATCATCGAGGCCTCGCACCGGGCCGGGCTGCGCTCGACCTCGACGGTGATGTTCGGCCACATCGAGGAGCCGCGCGAGCTGGCCCGGCACATGCGGGTGGTCCGCGAGCTGCAGGAACGGACCGGCGGGATCACCGAGTTCGTCCCGCTCAGCTTCATCCCCTTCAACACGATGCTGGGGCGGACCCACGGGATCGAGGAGATCGCCATGGCCGAGAACCTCAAGCACACCGCCGCCTTCCGGCTGGCGCTGGGGCGGACGATCCCGAACCTGCAGGCGAGCTGGGTGAAGATGGGCCTCGACGCCGCCACCGAGGCGCTGCGCTGGGGGGTCAACGACCTCGGCGGCACCCTGATGGAGGAGAACATCTCGCGGATGGCGGGCTCCGAGCACGGGGTCCGGCTGGAGCCCGAGCAGCTGATCGAGGCGGCACGGGCGGCAGGGCGCGAGCCGGCCCAGCGGACGACGCTGTACGAGATCGTCGAGACGTACGCAGCGGCCGTCTGAGCGGCGCCGTTTGGCTGTGCGGGCGCGGCGCGCCATCATGAGCCGATGCGCGCGATGGTGCTCGAGCGAGCCCGGGAGCCGCTGCTGCCGCGTGAGCTTCCCGATCCCGAGCCGGGGCCGGGCCAGGTCCTGGTCCGGGTCCACGCCTGCGGCGTCTGCCGCACCGACCTGCACATCCTCGACGGGGAGCTCGAGCATCCGAAGCTGCCGCTGGTGCCGGGTCACCAGATCGTCGGCACGGTGGTCGGGGCCGGGGAGGGGGCGGAGCGGTTCGCGCCGGGCGCCCGGGTCGGCGTCCCCTGGCTGGGCTGGACCGACGGCGAGTGCCGCTACTGCCGCGGCGGCCGCGAGAACCTCTGCGACAACGCCCGCTTCACCGGCTACGACCTCGATGGCGGCTACGCCGAGATGACCGTCGCCGACGAGCGCTTCTGCTTCCCGCTGCCCGACGGCTGCGACGACCTGCAGGCGGCACCGCTGCTCTGCGCGGGGTTGATCGGCTACCGGGCGCTGCGGCTGGTCGGCGAGGCGGAGCGGATCGGGTTCTACGGGTTCGGCGCTTCTGCCCACATCCTCTGCCAGGTCGCCGTCCACCAGGGCCGCCGCGTCTTCGCCTTCACCCGCGAGGGCGACGAGGAGACGCAGGCCTTCGCCCGCGAGCTCGGCGCCGAGTGGGCCGGGTCCTCGGAGGAGCTGCCGCCCGAGGAGCTCGACGGCGCGATCGTCTTCGCCGCGGTCGGCGCCCTGATGCCGGCGGCGCTGCGGGCCAGCGCCAAGGGGGCGCGGGTGATCAGCGCCGGCATCCACATGAGCGACATCCCCGCCTTCCCCTACGAAGTTCTCTGGGAGGAGCGGACCCTCGGCTCGGTGGCCAACCTGACCCGCGCCGACGGCGAGGAGTTCCTGGCCCTGGCGCCCCAGGTGCCGGTCCGCACCGAGGTGACGGTCTACCCGCTGGCGGACGCCAACCAGGCCCTTCAGGACCTCCGCGCGGGCAGGTTCCGCGGCGCCGCGGTGCTGACCGTCGATTGACCTTGTCGCTTGTCGCCCACAGGGCTACAAGCGACAGGGGGAACGATCAGCGGAAGAGATCCTCGTCGCGTGGCCGCCGCAGGGCGGCTGCGCCCGGTCCGTCCTCGGCTATGACGTAGCGGTCGAGCCCGCGGACGATCGCGACGGGGATACCGCTCGCCTTGTCCCGCACCAGGTCGGCCGCGGCAGCCGCCTCGTCGGCGACCGCGATCAGCGTCGCCTCCAGCTCCCGCCCACCGGCGTCGGTGCGTCCGCGCCAGTCATCGAGCGGCGTCAGCCCGGCACAGCCAATGGCGACCTCGCACTGCCCGAGCCGCCAGGCACGCCCGAAGCTGTCAGAGATCACCACCCCGACCGTGGGCCCGGCCGCAACCGCCGCGATCTCATCCCTAATCCGCCTCGCCGACCCATCCGGATCCTCGGGCAGCAGCGCCACCGTCCCCTCCTCGGGCAGGTTCGAGCTGTCGATCCCCGCGTTGGCGCAGACGAAGCCGTGCTTGGTCTCGACGATGAGGACGCCGCGCTCGGCTCGCAGCACCTCGGCGCTCTCCTCGAGGATCAGCTCGAGCAGGGCCGGCTCTTTGCCGAGTACGGCGGCGAGCTTGCGGGCTTCGGCGCCGGGGATCTCGGCGGCGAGGCGGCGGACCCGGCCCTCGGCCTTGGAGACGATCTTCTGCGAGATCACGACGACGTCGCCGTCGGCGAGCTCGGCCCGCTCGGCGATCAGCTCGCCGACCCGCATCCGCTCGCTCACCTCGGGCAGTCCCGGCACCGGGAGCACCCGCAGCTCGGTCATATCCCCAGGGCCTTGGCGGTGCGACGGGCGCGGCCGGGCCGGGCCTCGAGCTCGCGGGTGAGGGCGATGATGTCGGCCGGGGTGTCGAGGTCGAGTCCCAGCGAGGGAACCTCGTCGATCCCGAAGGGGACGCCGGCCTGGCGGGCGAGGGCGACGTGGCGGTCGCGGCTGCCCTCGCCGAAGGCGGGCACGATCGCGCCGGGCGGGCTCAATACCAGGGCGTTGGTGCCAGTGCCGTGGCGGTCGGGGACGACGCCGACGTAGCGCTCGGGTATGCCGGTCAGCAGACCGTCGAGCTCACGCGGGTCGAGCAGCGGGCAGTCGCCGGGGAGGAGGACGACGAGCCCGGCGCCCTCGGCTTCGGCGCGGGCGATCCCGGCCAGGGCGGCCTGGATGTGGCCGCCGTCTTCAGGGTCGGGAACGACCTCGGCGCCGGCCGCGAGCTCCTGCGCGACCGGGTCGCCGCTGACGACGATCGTGCGCTCGACGCTGCGGGCGCCGCCGATCGCCTCCAGCACGTCCGCGACCATCGCCTCGACCAGGCGGCGGCGCTGCTCGCCTTTGAGGCCGACGGCGAGCCGCTGCTTGGCGGCGTAGAGGCGCTTGACGGGGAGGATCGCGGTGGCGTTCAAGCTGAGGCGAGGGTAGCCGCGTAGTCGAGCACGATGCGCGCCACCCGGGCGCGGCCACTCGGGCCCTCCATCAGCGTCGCCGCCGCCAGGGTGGCAATCTCGGCCGGCGGCGGGTCCGGGTCCCCCTCGTCGACGACCATGCCGTCGATCAGCCCCGTGTAGAGCGAGGCGACGCCGGCGGCCGTGGTGGGCCGGCCAAGCGCCTCCATGAAGTTGTCGGTAGGTCCCTTGACGACCTCGCCGGCGACGTAGGGGCTGACCGCGATGACCGGCGCCGGCGAGGCGGCGATCGCGTCGCGGAGGCCGGGCACGGCGAGGATCGGGCCGTTGCTGATGACCGGGGTGGAGGGGCCGACGACGATCGCCTCGGCGGCCCGCAGCGCGTCGAGCACCTCGCGGCTCGGCTCGGCGCTCTCGATCCCTTCCAGCTCGACTCCGAGCACCTCTGGCTGGCCGCCGTCGACGATCAGGTACTCCTGCAGCTCGCGGCGGCCGGCGGCGGTGATCACCTTGGTTCGCACCGGCGCGTCGGACATCGGCAGCACCCGGGCCTGGACCCCGAGCGCGCGGCCGATCTGGGCCTGGGCCTCGGTGAGGCGGCCGCCCTCGTCGAGGAACTGGCGCCGGTAGAGGCAGGCGGCGAGGTCGCGGTCGGAGAGCCCGAACCAGTCCGGGGCGCCGAGCCGCTTCAGGCGCTCGAAGACGGTGAACCCGTCGTCGCGGAGCCCCCAGCCGCGCTCCTCGTCGATTTCGCCGCTCAACCAGTAGGTGACCAGGTCGGGGTCGGGGGAGACGTGGACGCCGAGGACCTCGACGTCGTCGCCGGTGTTGGCGATCACGGTCAGGTCGGTGCCGATCTCCTCCTGCATCCCGGCGGCGAGTTTGGCCCCGCCGGTACCGCCTGCCAGCAGCGCGACGCGCACGCCGGCTAGGCCCAGTGGTCGCTGTCGGGCAGGCCGGTCAGCTTGATCCCGGCGTGTGCCTTGTAGCGGCTGTTGACCGAGATCAGCATCGGCGTCAGCTGCTCGACGATCCGGGCCATCTCCAGCGAGCCTGCGTTGACGGCGCGGAGGCCCGGGATCAGCTCGATCAGCCGCGCCACCCGGGCCTTGTCGGCCTTCTTGTCGCCGCAGACGAGCACGTCCTCGTCGAGCTGGTGGTCGAAGTCGCTGAGGGTCGGGGCGCCGACCGTGTGCAGGGCGGCGATCACGGTCACCCCCTCGGGGACCATCTCCTCCGCCTGCTGGGCCGCCGAGCCCTGCCAGACGCCCAGCGAGCGGGTCGCTTTGCCGCTGACCGCGGCGGCGAGAGGGACGGTGCAGTCGACGAGGATCTGGCCCGGCCGCAGGACGTCGCGGAGGTTGTTGAGGTTCTCCGACTGGGCCCGGAAGGGGACGGTGAGGAAGACGATCTCGGCGGCGCGGGCTGCGTCGGCGTTGTCGAGGCCGCTGACGTTCGCGTCCGGAACCACCTCGCGGACCTTCGCGGCCGCTTCCTCGGCCCGCTCGGCGGAGCGGGAGCCGAGCACCACGGCGGCGCCGGTCTGGCCCGTCGCTGGGCCGCGGCCGGCGCCGAGGGCACCGGTGCCGCCGACGATCGGGATCGGTTCTGTGGGTGGCACGGCGCGCCAGTCTATGCTCTTGCCGCGATGAGGCTGGAGGGACGAAAGGCGCTGGTCACCGGCGGTGCCAGCGGCATCGGCGCCGCGATCGCGCTGCGCCTGGCCGCGGAGGGCGCCGAGGTCTGGGTCGGCGACATCGATGTCGAGGGCGCCGAGCGGGTTGCCGGCGAGGCCAACGGCCATGCGGTCGAGCTCGACGTCACCAGCCTCGAGTCGGCCCGCGCGGCGGTCGAGGGTGCCGGTGGCACCCTCGACGTCCTCGTCAACAACGCCGGTACCGACGAGTTCGGCTTCTTCACCTTCACGACGCCCGAGCAGCGACAGCGGGTTCTGGACATCAACCTCGGTGGCGTCATCAACTGCACCTCGGCGGCGCTGCCCGGGATGGAGATCGCCAAATACGGCCGCATCGTCAACATCTCCTCCGAGGCCGGCCGGGTCGGCTCCAAGGGCTCGGCCGTCTACTCGGCCGCCAAGGCCGGCATCATCGGCTTCACCAAGGCGATCGCCCGCGAGGACGCTCGCTACGGCATCACCGTCAACGCGATCGCTCCCGGTCCGATCGAGACCCCCCTGCTGATGGGGGCCCTGGAGTTCGGCGAGATCGGCGAGAAAGTCATCGAGACGATGAAATCCGCCACCCAGCTCGGCCGCCTCGGGCAACCGGAGGAGGTCGCGGCCGCCGTGGCCTTCCTGGCCTCCGACGACGCCTCGTACGTCACCGGCGAGACCCTGGGCGTCAGCGGCGGCCTCGGCATGGTCTAACCCCACCCCGCGGCCTTGGGGGGGTGAATCGCGGTTCGGTGGGCTCTTAACCGTGCGATGGCATGGTTAAGTGCCCAGTCAGCCAGGGAGAGGTCTCGGGCGGCCTGGCGGCTCGCCGAAAGGCAGCACTGGGTGGTGAGCCGGGAGCAGCTCTATGCGTTTGGGTTTTCGAGTGCTGGGATCGAGCACCGGATCGCCAAGGGAAGGCTGCTTCCCGTGAGGCGCGGCATCTACGCCGTCGGTCGGCCGGGGTTGTCGGACAAAGGACGCTGGATGGCGGCTGTGCTTGCCTGTGGGCATGGGGCCGCGGTCTTCGGGCGCGCTGACGCGGCGGGACTCGGCGGTTCCGGCGTCGGCGCGGCGGGGTGTGCCCACCTCAGTCACAGCAGTGCAGCCGCCCTCCTCGGGATCGGCGCCGAGCTCCCGGCGACCGTCGAGGTCTCGATCCGCGGAGATCGGGGACGGCGGTGCCCCGGCATCCGCGCCCACCGGCGACCCGGGCTGCGAGACGAGGACGTCGGGCACTTCGAGCGGATCCCGGTGACAAGCCCGGCGCAGACGATCCTCGACATGGCCGCGCGGTTGCCGCGGATCGAGACGGAGCGGATGATCGACGAGGCGGACCGGCTCGACCTGATCCACCCGCCGGAACTGCGGGCGGCGCTGAGGGACCACCCGCGGCAGCCGGGTCTCGGGCGTCTGCGGACCTGGCTCGACCGGCGGACGTTCCGGCTGACGCGCTCGAAGCTGGAGCGGTGGTTCCTGCCGCTGGCGGCGCGGGCCGGCCTGCCGGTGCCGGAGACGAAAGCCTGGGTGAACGGGTTCGAGGTCGATTTCCACTGGCCGGAGCCGCGGTTGGTGGTCGAGACCGACAGCCTGCGCCATCACCGCACGCCGGCACAGCAGAGCCGCGACCACGAGCGCGACCAGGCGCACACCGCCGCCGGCTATACCCGGCTGCGCTTCACCCACGAGCAGGTTCGTTACGAGCCCGAGCACGTGCTGGCGACGCTGCGGCCGGTCGCGCGGCGCCTGCTTGGCGCGGCCGGGCCCGGCGGCCGGGACGGAGCGCCCTAAGCTCCCCGGATGGCCGAGTACCCGGAGAGCGTGCGGATCCGCGAGGTCGGGCCGCGCGACGGCTTCCAGAACGAGCCGGAGACGATCCCGACCGACGAGAAGGTGCGGTTGATCGACATGCTCTCGGCGAGCGGGGTGAAGCGGATGGAGATCACCTCCTTCGTGCGTCCGGACGTGATCCCGCAGCTCGCCGACGCGGCCGAGGTCCTGATGGCGGTGCAGCGGCGGCCGGGGGTCGCCTTCTCGGTCCTGATCCCGAACCTGCGCGGGCTGGAGCGGGCGCTGCAGATGCGCGACCGCTTCGACGAGGTCAGCGTCTTTCTCTCCGCCTCGGAGACCCACAACCAGCGCAACGTCAACCGCTCGATCGAGGAGTCGCTCGCCGGCCTGGAGGAGACGCTGGCGCGGGCCGGGGAGGAGGGGCTGCGCCGCGAGGGCGTCGTCGCCACCTCGTTCGGCTGCCCCTACGAGGGCGAGGTGCCGCCCGAGCGGGTCTTCGCGATCGCCGAGCGGCTGGCCGCCGAGGGCTGCGAGGAGATCGGCTTCGGCGACACCACCGGGATGGCCAACCCGCGCCAGGTCGGCGAGTTCTTCGCCGCCGCCCGCGAGCGCCTCACCGGGGTCGAGTTGACCGCCCACTTCCACAACACCCGCGGCCAGGGGCTTGCCAACGTTCTGTCGGCGCTGGAGCAGGGGATCGACTCCTTCGAGTCGAGCTTCGGGGAGCTGGGCGGCTGCCCGGTCCCGCCCGGCTCGACCGGCAACGTCTCGACCGAGGACGTGGTCTCGATGCTGCACGAGATGGGCGTCGAGACGGGCATCGACCTCACGAAGCTGTTGGCGGCTTCGGGCGCCGCCCAGGAGCTGCTGGGCCGGTCCCTCGGGGCCCACCTGCTCACGGCCGGGCCGGTCGAGTGGAATCCCGAGGCCGCCGGGTAGGGACGGGTTCCGGGGCGCCAACGCCGACAGGCGGCTGACTGGCGAGTCAGCCAGGCGATTAGGCTGCCGCTTCGTGACCGACTTTCAGGACGCAGTAGCGGCCGCCCTCGCCGGCGGCCCCGAGCGCCACCACGAGAAGACCGCCGAGCAGGGCAAGCTGCCGGTGCGCGAGCGGG
>CBIHMQ010000061.1:0-9909 GCA_966211075.1 uncultured bacterium | reverse complement strand
GACCGCGCCTATCTCCGCCACGCAAAGGCCGGCGAGCTCTGCGAGCGCTTCGACTCCCTGCACCTAGTCGAAGGCGAGCGGATCGTCGACGTCGTCCCCACCTACAGAGGGGAAGGAAGAGCGTTCCTGTAGTTCCCCTTGTCGTTAGTCGCCCACAGGGCTACAAACGACAAGGGGAATCAGGGACCGAGGACGCGCTCGGCGTACTCGTTGGTGAAGACGCGGTTGGGGTCGAGCTCGTCGCGGGCCGCCTGGAACTCGGCCCAGGCCGGGTAGCGCTCGGCGAAGGTGGCCGCGGTGAGGAAGTGGCGCTTGCCCCAGTGGGGGCGGCCGCCGTACTCGGCCATGATCGCCTCGACCGCCTCGAAGTAGGGCCGCCACTCCATCCCCCGGTACTGGTGGACGGCGATGTAAGCCGTGTCGCGCTCGTGCGATGGACTGAGCAGGGCGTCGTCTCCGGCGGCGACCCGCATCTCGATCGGGAAGAAGACCGGGTAACGGTTCGAGCGCACCCACTCGATCACCCGCCGCGCCGCCTCGGGACCGTGCTCGCGCGGCACCCCGTACTCCATCTCCGTGAAGCGGACGCGACGCTCGTTGGCGAAGACGCGGTCGCTCCGGTCAAGCGTGCGGCTCCCCGAGGCGACCCGCCCGGCCAGCCGGGCCAGCGTCGGGATCGCCCGCGGGAACGCCTTGCCGGTCGCCGAAAGCGCCTCCAGCGCCCAGTTCTCCAGAACCACGTCGTTGAAGAAGGCGGCACCCCTGCCGCGCGGACGCGGCGGCTCGCCGGTGCGGTTGCGCTCCAGGACCAGGGCGTTGTCGGCGTAGGGGAAGGTGAACAGCTCGAAGTGGTCGTGGGCGTCGGCGCGCTCCTGAAAGGCGTCGAGGACCGCCTCGCGCGGCTCCGGCCGGTCGACCCGGTCGAGCGTGAAGGCGGGAACGCAGCGCAGCGTCACCGCCGAGATCGCGCCGAGGGCGCCGATGCCGACCCGCGCCGCCCGCAGCAGCTCCGGCCGCTCGTCCGCGCCGAGCCGCCGCACGCTGCCGTCGCCGAGCACCAGCTCCATCCCGACCACCTGGGCGGAGATGTTCCGCAGCTTGGCGCCGGTGCCGTGGGTGCCGGTCGAGACAGCCCCGGCGATCGTCTGCCGGTCGATGTCGCCGAGGTTCTCCATCGCCAGCCCCATCCGCGCCAGCTCCTCGTTGAGGTCGGCGAGTACGGTCCCGGCGCCCACCTCGACCAGGCCCGAGGCCGGGTCGGCGTCGATCACCCCGCGCAGCGCCTCGATGTGAAGCATCGTCCCCGACGTCATCGCCGCCTCGGTGAAGGAGTGCCCGGAGCCGGCGACGCTGACCTTGCGGCCTGCCCCGGCCGCCGCCGCGACCGCGGCCGCCAGCTCGTCGCGGTCGCCCGGGCGGATGCTCTCGACGGGACGGCAGGACTGATCCCCAGCCCAGTTCACCCACTGCCGCGAGCCCGCCTCCGTTCCCACCGAAGCCATCGGCGCACCCTAGTTCCTCATCGGTCCTCGACGAGCTGAACCGGCACGCCGGCGTCGAGCGCCACGAAGGCGTAGGCGGCCGTGCAGAGGCAGACGATCGCGATCGCGATGCTGGGCGGCCCGTTGCCGGAGAAGCTGGCGACGACGCCGCCACCGACCCCGCCGACCACCTGTCCCGAGGCCCAGGCCATGTTGGAGAGCCCGGCGGCGAGGCCCTGGTGGAGGCTGGTCGATTCGGCGATCTCGGAAAGCAGAGTCAGCGCCGGCGCGAAGCAGAGGCCCGCCCCGAGCGAGGTGATCACCAGGGACGTCAGCACCAGCCCCAGCGTCGCCGCCAGCCCGACCACGACCATCGCCAGCGAGCAGATCGTCAGCCCGACCACGTACGGCGCTCGCCGCCCGATCCGGTCCGAGAGCCGTCCCGCCAGCGGCGCCAGCACCGCCTCCAGCCCGGCGCCGGCGATGAAGCCGGCGGCGATCACGCCGTGGCTGCCGCCGAGGTCGTCGATCCGCAGCGGCACCAGCACCTCGATCGCCCCGAACATCATCGAGGGGACGGCGACGAACGTCGTCGCGTCGATCAGGCGCCGGTTCGTGAAGGCGGCACCGATCTCGCGCAGGCTCTGCCGTTCCGGCATCCCCGCGTCCGGCAGCCGCGAGGCGGCGAAAGCGAGCACCGCGGTCAGGACCAGGACCGAGCTGAAGACCGCCTCGGTGCCGATCGAGCCGGCCGCTGCCCCCAGCGCCGGCCCAAGCAGGGCGCCGGCCACCGCGGTCCCGAGCGCCGCCCCGATCACCGAGCCGCGCTTCTCGTCCGGCGCCGCCATGATCAGCCAGCTCATCGCCCCGGACCAGATCAGCGCCCCCGCCACGCCCTGGACGAACCGAGCCGCGTCGAGCAGGAGGATCTCCTCGGCGAACCCGAAGACGAGACTGGCGAAGCCGAGCGTGATCAGGCCGGCGATGACGCTGCGCTTCGGGCCGACCCGGCTGGCGACCAGCCCGGCCGGCAGCGAAGCGACCAGCGTTCCCGCCGCGTAGGCGGCGGACAGCACGCCCGCCTCCGCCTTGGTCAGCCCGAGGCTGTCGACATAGTCGGGAAGCAGCGGGGCGATGGCGGCGAAGAAGGCGACGTCGAAGAAGACACACGCCGAGGCGAGCAGAACCAATCTGCGCATTCAGGAATCCAATCAGTACGAGCAACCCTGAGTGCCATCCGAGTGGCTTTAGCATCAGGGCCGACTCCCGGAGGGGTGGCAGAGCGGTTGAATGCGCCGGTCTTGAAAACCGGTGGGCCCGCAAGGGTCTCGTGGGTTCGAATCCCACCCCCTCCGCTTCCCGCGGGCAGGAAAGCCGCGGCCCCGCACGAACGAGCGGAGATGAGAGACAGCTGGAGGGTGAGGGCGGAGCGGTTCAGCGACGCTTTCGGCCTCGTCTTCTGCCTGATGATCGCGAGCTACGTGCTCGCCTCGCTGCTCTCCAACCGCGGTTGGGAGGCGGTGATCCTGGTCATCTCCACCACCGCCACCTCGGTGCTGGCCCTGATCACCTCCGGAGTCCCGGAGCGGGTCGTGCGGGTGGCCGTGGTCCTGGCCGTGCTCTCGGTCCTGCTCGCCGCCGTCGGCGCGACCGTGGACCGCCACGACTGGCTCAGCGCCGCCTCGCTGATCCAGATCACCCTTTTGACGGTGGCGATGGCGGCGGTGCTGGTCCGGGTCGTCGGCTCGGCCGAAATCGGCTCCCGGTCGATCCTCGGCGCCCTCAGCGTCTACGCCGGCCTCGGCCTCATCTTCACCTCGCTCTACGCGACGATCGACCGCCTCCAGTCGAAGCCCTTCTTCGAGGGCGTCAGCCACCCGGCGGGCAGCGACTTCCTCTTCTTCAGCTACACGACGCTGACCACCACCGGCTACGGCGACCTCGTCCCCGGCGGCCAGCCGGGCCGGATGTTCGCCGGCCTGGAGATGATGCTCGGCCAGATCTTCCTCGTCACCCTGGTCGCCGGCCTGGTCAGCCTCTGGCGGCCGGGCGAGGGGCTGCGACGCCGACGCGAGCGACGCGCCGAGAGCCAAAGCCCCGAGGCGCCGCCGGCAGACGCGCCTAGCTGAAGTACTGGCCGTGGAAGCCGAAGGGGATGTGGTGCGGGACCCGCGCCCGGCCCAGCTCTGCCATCGTCGCCGCGTCGAGGACGAGCAGGTAGGAGGTCGAGCTGCGCCCGTCGAGCACGATCGAGAGCAGAACGCCGTCGTCCTCGCCTCGCTCGGCCTCCGGCAGCGGCACGAAGACCGGCTCGCCGGGATAGCTGCCTGGCTCGTGCCAGCTCCACTCCTCGCCGCTCTCGACGTCGACCTTGACGAGGCTGTCGAGGAAGTCGGCCTCCTCGGCATCGGCGATATGGATGCCGGCGGCGTAGAGGTACCGGTAGGGACGCCCGTTGCGACCCCGGTAGTCGATCCGCGGCAGCTCCATCGCCGTCTCGCTGAGGTACCGCTCCTCGACCCCGCCGCCGGCAAGGTCGATCTCGTAGCGGAAGAGCCGCCCCGAGGACTCCGGCGGCGGCGCCCCGGCACGGATCCGCTCCAGGCTCAACGCCTCGACGATCGCCGCGTCGTCGTAGGCGACCATGTCGACGACCAGCTCGCCGTCGCGCTCGAAGGCGTTGACGTGGTGGAAGGAGAAGCGCGGCTCCGCCTCGTACTCGCCCCGCAGCGCCCCGTCCTCGCGACCGAAGACGAGGATCTTCGTGCCCAGTTCCGGCTTCCAGCGGTAGTTCTCGATGAAGGGCCGAGCGCCGGTGGCGAGCCGCAACGGGTTGACCACGAAGGGGAAGCAGACGAGCACGAGGTGGTTCTCGCTGAGCGCGAAGGAGTGCATGTAGGAGGGCTGGGAGACCCGGTGGGAAGCGATCGGCCGGTGGCCCGAGCGGTCGCGCTGGGCGTAGAGCCGGTACTCGGTGCGCGCCCCGAACTGGGTCGCGTAGGCCAGCAGCTCGCCCCGCTCCGGGTCGTGGTGGGGGTGCGCGGTGGTGTGCATGCCCGGCAGCTCGCAGGCGACGCCGAGCGTCTCCAGCGTCGCCGGGTCGAAGGCGATCGGCAGCGGCGTCTCCGTCATCGCCACGTACTCGTCGCCGAGCCGGGTCAGGTTGACGTTGCAGTTGTCGCTGAAGCCGGGCCGGAACATCGTCGTCATTCGCTTGAAGATCGAGCGGCACGGATCGGTGGCGAACTCCCTGTAGGAGATGCGCCCGGCGGCGGCCTCGCGGTAGGCCTCGCTGCGCAGAAAGCGGTTGGCGTAGGAGACCTCGCCGCCGTCGAAGGCGAAGCGGTGCAGCATCGCCATCCCGTCGAACCAGTGGTTGACGGGGCGCTCCCCCGCCTCGAACTTGGCCGGACCGTTGCGCAGCAGGGCGCCGTTGAGCCAGCCCGGTATCTCGCCCTCGACAGGTAGCGAGGCGAGCTCCGCCTCGGCATCGAGAGTGGCGAACCCCACTCGGTAGCCGGGCCGGGTTACTGTTTCCGCCTTCATCGTCTCCATGCAATCACCCCATAGTCTGTTTCGGACGGTTTAGGTAATAGCATCAGCCCCGCCATGTCAACCGAGATCCGCCTCACCCCCACCTCCTTCATCGTCCTCGGCCTCCTCAGCGAGGCCGGCGAGGCAACCCCGTACGACCTCAAGCAGATCGTCGCCACCACCCTCGGTGACTTCTGGTCGCTACCCCACGCACAGCTCTACGCCGAGCCCGAGCGATTGACCGCGGCGGGCCTGCTCAGCGAGAGACGGGAGCGGAGCGGCCGCCGCCGCAAGCACTACAAGCTGACCGCGGCCGGCGAGCGGGCCCTCGAGGAGTGGATCGCCGAGCCGACCCCCGAGCGGACCGAGCTACGCGACCCGGGCCTGCTGAAGATCTTCTTCGGCGCCGACCCCCTGGCGATGGCCGCCGTCCAGCTTCCCCTCCGCCGCCGCAAGGTCGAGCAATACGAGGAGCTGCTGGCCCAGATCGACGGTCACGTGCCGGGCGGGATGGCTTTGACGCTGCGGGCCGGCATCGGCCACGAGCGCGAGTGGGTCCGCTTCTGGACGGAGCTGCTGGAAGCCGGGGACGGGAAGGTCGAGTAGCGCTACTCGGAGAGCTCGACGCGCTCGATCGTCTGCGCCTCGAGCGGCCGATCGGAGGCGTCGGTGGCAGTGCCCTCGATCGCATCGACGACGTCCATCCCGTTGGTGACCTCGCCGAAGACCGTGTGCTTGCCGTCGAGCCAGGGCGCCGCGCCGGTGGTGACGATGAAGAACTGCGAGCCGTTCGTGTTCGGGCCCGCGTTGGCCATCGCCAGCGCCCCGCGAACGACCTTGTGGTCGTTGATCTCGTCCTCGAAGGTGTAGCCGGGCCCGCCGGTGCCGGTCCCTTCCGGGCAACCCCCCTGGATCATGAAGTCGGGGATCACCCGGTGGAAGACCAGCTGGTCATAGAAACCATCCGCGGCGAGCTTGCGGAAGTTCTCGACCGTCTTCGGGGCGTCGTCGTCGTGCAGCTCGAGCACGATCGCTCCGGCGCTGGTGTGAAGGGTGGCCTGCGACATCGCCGCCAACCCTATCGACCCTGGACGCGGACGGTCAGCGGGCGCGAGGATCCGGGCGCGAAGGGCCAGTGCTCCTCCGCCAGCACCGTCGCCCGCAGCTGGATCGTCGCCCTGCCGGTGATGTAGCGGAACCGGTAGCGGGCGCGGAAGCGGCCGGCGTGGTCGGTGCGGGTGACCAGCACCGGCCGCCAGCGCTTCGTCGCCGCCTCCAGGTACTGGATCGCGACCAGCTTGCCGCGCCGCGGCACCGCCGCTCCGCGGGTGCGGACGCGACCGGAGAGACGTAGCGCCTGGCCGGTTCGCAGCGCCAGCCGCCGCGCCACCAAGGTCGCCCCTGAGCGAACCCGCAACTCCAGCGAGGGTCGGGTGGCGGGTTCGAGCCCACCGTCGCCTAGGAAGTTGACGGCGATCCGACGCGACGGCCCCGGCTCGACCCGGAGCTCGAAACCGCCCCGCTCGGCGCTGGTAACCGTCGTCGCCGAAACCGGCGCCAGCGCTCCCCGCGAGGGACGGGAAACGATCCGCAGCTCCCGACCAGCGATCCCGGCGCCGTCGGCGCGGGTGAGGCGGCCGCTGACCAGGGCCGGCTTCCCGAACGGGATCGTCAGCGAGTCGCCACGCCGCTGCCCGCCCCGCAGGCCGGCGAAGAGCCTGGTCTTGGCGCGGGGACGCGGCGCCTGCCCGGGCGCCGCCTTTGGTGAGGCCGGGGAAGCCGGTCGCTGCGGCGCCACCGGCGGCGGCGTCTTGCGGATCGCCATCTCGCTGCCGTCGGCGCGCAGCGTCGTCGTCCTCCGGTTGCCGGCCCCGTCGCTCGCCTCGACGCGAAAGACGTAGGTGCCGGGAGCGAGGTCGGGTGTGGCGGCGACGAGGCTGGCGTGGCCGGGCTCGCGCTCGGCCCGCAGCTTGGTGGGCAACTCGGTCCAGCGCTCGACGTTGAGGCGGCGGTAGGAGATCGTCCCGCCGGCGGGGCCCGAGTGGTCATCGACGACGAGTGCTCGCAACTGCTCGGGGACGCCGTCGCCCTCCGCCACCGCGAAGGCGAGCCCCGGCGGCACGTCGTCGTAGCGCAGCGTCACCCCCACCGCCGTCGAGGCCGCCTCGTTGCCGGCTTCGTCGCGCAGCCAGAGGTACAGCGCGTAGGCGCCCGGACGGGGCACCGTGCGATCGGGGAGGGCGGCGACGTCGCGGCCTGGCACGAACTGGACGCCGGTGTCGAAACCGGCCGGACCGGTGATCCGCCAGAAGGCGCCCCAGATCGGGCTGGCGGGACCCTGGTCCGGATTGACCCAGGCAAGGTCGAAATCATCGACCCGCCGCCAGCCCTCGCCGCCGACCAGGGCAAACGAACGCGGGTGTGCCGGGGGGTTGTTGTCGACCCCGAACTGGCGGAAGTCGGTGCAGCCGACGTTGCCGCCGTAATCGGTGACGCAGTGGCGGAGCATGTGGTTGCCGTCGCTGAGGTTCCGGGTGTCGAAGCCGACGCCGCCGGAGACGCCGGTCAGGCATGGCTGCATCCGAGTCGCCCGCCACTCGCCGTCAATGTAGGCCTGCTGGCAGGGGTACTCGGTGAGGTCGACCCGAGCGCCGTCGACCGTGGTTTCCCCGTACTGGATGCCGCCGCCTTCCTCGTTGCCACCCGAGAAGCTGATCCCCTGGGCTCCGTGCCGCCAGCCGCCGTCCAGCAGCTCGCCGCCCACCCAGGCCGACGGCGAGCGCTCGTCCTGGACGGTGATCGTCAAGCCATTGATCGCCGACCAGGAGCCCGGCTGGAGACTGCACCACTTGCTTTCCGCGCGAGCGCAGAGCAAGCGGTCCTCGAGCGCGGCCGCGGGCGGCGAGAAGCCGCGGCTGAATTCACGGGGGGTGACGTCGGTCCCGTTCGCGGCGACGAACGGTTCGAAGCCGCCGCCCCAGTTGATGCCGCCGATCCGCTGCTCCATGCCGTCGTGGAGCGCGTGCCACCAGGAGCCGCGGACCTGGGTGATGCTGGCCCCGGGCGGCGCGTTCCAGCGCCAGCGCGCGAAGCGGTTGCCCGAGACGGTTCCCGCCGCCTCGCGGCCAAGGCTCTTCATATGGACACCGGCAAAGGGGTCGGAGCCGATCGGGGTCTGGCAGTAGGCGTCGGAGCGGAACTTTGTACCGCCGGTCGTGTCCGCCCAGTCGGCGTCGGCACCGACGTACCAGCCGCACTGGGCCACCCGGTAGCTGCCGGCTCGGGCCTCGCCGGCCAGCGCCAGCAGGACGACCACCGCCAACCCGATCCCCATCGCCAGGATCCGCCCGGCCCCACCTCGCGTCCTCGACATCGCGCCTCCCCTTTCGATCGCTTGCGTGGCGGCGTCAAGGGCTCGGGAAGCGGGTTCTCTCCCCCGCGCCGGCACCGAGGGCAGCCCGAAACGCGGCGTTTGCGAGAATGGCGCCAATGCCTCTTCCCACCCAGGATCAAGTCACCGAGCAGCTCCGCGCGGTCATCGACCCGGAGTTGCGCCGCTCGATCGTCGAGCTCGGCATGGTGCGTTCGATCGAGATCAAGGAGAGCGGCCGGATCGAGGTCGTCGTCTCGCTGACCACGGCCGGCTGCCCGATCCGCTCCCACTTCGAACAGGCGGTCGCCCAGCGCGTCCGCGAGCTCGACGGGGTGACCGATGTAGCGGTCGGGTTCGACGTCCTCTCCGACGAAGAGAAAACCCAGCTTCAGCAGACGCTCGGCCGCGGCAAGCTGCCGCAGGGCGCTCTGGCCAAGGTCAAAAACGTGATCTGCGTCTCCTCCGGCAAGGGCGGCGTCGGCAAGTCGACGATGACCGCCAACCTGGCCGCGGCGCTGACCGCCGAAGGCCACCCGGCCGGAGCCCTCGACTGCGATGTCTACGGCTACTCGATCCCGCGCATGCTCGGCGTCAACGCCAAGCCGGAAGTAAACGGCGAGCGCAAGATCCTGCCGCTCGACGGCGCCGGCGGCGTCAAGGTGATGTCGATCGGGTTCTTCGTCGAGGAGAACGCGGCGGTCGTCTGGCGCGGACCGATGCTGCACAAGGCGATCCAGCAGTTCCTCGAGGACGTCGCCTGGGACGAGCTGGAGTACCTGCTGCTCGACCTGCCGCCCGGCACCGGCGACGTCTCGATGACGCTCGCCCAGCTGCTCCCGCAGGCCAAGTTCGTCGTCGTCACCACGCCGCAGCCAGCGGCCCAGTCGGTCGCCCACCGCGGTGCCGAGATGGCGAAGAAATTCGACCTCGAGCTGCTCGGCGTGATCGAGAACATGTCCGGCTTCACGACCCCGGACGGCGAGCGCTTCACGATCTTCGGCGAGGGCGGCGGTCAACTCCTCGCCGACGAGCTGGACGTGCCGCTGCTAGGCAAGGTGCCGCTCTCCGAGCCGCTCCGCGAGCACGCCGACAACGGCTCGCCGCTGGTCCTGGCCGACCCCGACGCACCAGCCTCGCAGGCGATCCGCCAGGCCGCCCGCGGCATCATCGCCGCCACCCCGCAGGAGCTCCCCGTCCTGCAGGCCACCCCGAGCCCGGCCGAAGCGCCCCCTGTCAGCGGCACCCCGCTGCCAGTCGTCCAGTAATCACTTCAGCGACCGGGCGGAACCGGCCCCGGTAGGGGTGGAGCGTCTTGTACTTTTTCGCCGCCCTGGATCTCGGACGGCGGTAGGGGCCGCTCGAAAAAGTTAAGCGGAACCCCCTACCGGGGTCCCGCCTACGCCGCTTTGCTCTTGAAGTAGTTGGCGTTGATCTCCGCGTATTTGGCCCACTCGGCCGGAAGCTGATCCTCGGCGAAGCAGGCGTCGACCGGGCAGGCCTCGACGCAGGCGTCGCAGTCGA
>CBIHMQ010000060.1:0-10040 GCA_966211075.1 uncultured bacterium | reverse complement strand
AGCTGTGGGGCGACGACTGGTGGGCAGGCGCAGCATGACCCCCGCCGACGACCACCGCCACACCAAGCTCGCCGAACTCAAGTCCCAGCTCGGCCTCTGAGCCGCGGTCCCCGTCGCCCGAGGCAATCGGCAGCGGCGCTAGCCGGCGGCGGCTTCGTCGGCGACGATCGTCATCGCCTCGTTCTTCACGCGGCCGGCGGGGATCGATTCGTCGCCGGCGAGAAGCTTGGCGAGGGCGTCGCGCTTCTCGGCGCCGGTGACCAGCCAGAGGACCTGGCGGGCGTCGTCGATCGCCGGGTAGGTGAGGGTCATCCGGTGGTGGCCCTGGTAGGCGGTCTCGGTGATCGCGACGCGGCGGTCGCTTACCTCGAGGACCGGGTCGCCGGGGACCAGGGAGGCGGCGTGGCCGTCGGGGCCGAGGCCGAGGTGGACGAGGTCGAGGCGCTCCGGCAGCGAGGTTTCATAGTCGCGGGCGGCGGCCTCGAGGTCGCGCTGGGTGACCGGCATCGGCCGCAGGGTCGACTGGTGGTCCATCGAGAGGCCGAGCACCATGTGGGTGAGGTTGCGGTCCTCGCTGCCGGGCGAGGCGATCCGCTCGTCGACCTGGAACAGCTCGGTCGCCTCCCAGGGCATCTCCTCGAGCTCGCCGAGGATCGCCAGCATCGCCCACGGCGAGCGGCCCCCGCTCATCGCGAAGCCGAAGGGCCCGCGCGCCGCGGCCGCCTCGCGGCCGGCAGCGGCGATCAGCTCGGCGGCCCGGCGCGCCGCCGCGCGCTCGTCAGCGACCACCTCCAGCCGGGGCGCCACGTTCCCGCCCTAGCTCGACTTCTCGTCGTGGCCGCCGAACTGTTTGCGCATCGCCGACAGGACTTTGTCGCCGAAGTCGCCGAGGCCGCGCGAAGAGAAGCGCTCGTAGAGGGCGGCGGTGAGGACCGGGGCCGGGACGCCCTCGTCGATCGCCGCGATCGACGTCCAGCGACCCTCGCCGGAGTCGGAAACGCGGCCGGCGAAGTCGGCCAGGTCGGGAGATTCCTGCAGCGCCGCAGCGGTCAGGTCTAGAAGCCAGGAGCCGACAACGCTGCCCCGTCGCCAGACCTCGGCGATCTCCGGGATGTCGAGGTCGTACTGGTAGTACTCGGGCTGCTCCATCGGCGCCGTCTCGGCGTCGGCCTCGCGCTTGACCTTGCCGGCGTCGGCGTTCTCGAGGATGTTCAGGCCCTCGGCGTAGGCGGCCATGATCCCGTACTCGATCCCGTTGTGGACCATCTTCACGAAGTGGCCGGCCCCGTTCGGGCCGCAGTGCAGGTAGCCGTTCTCCGACGGCGAGGGATCGCCCTCGCGCCCCGGCGTGCGCTCCGCGGAGGCGACGCCCGGCGCCAGCGAGGCGAAGATCGGGTCGAGCCGCTCGACCGCCCCGTCGGGGCCGCCGATCATCAGGCAGTAGCCGCGCTCGAGGCCGAAGACGCCGCCGCTGGTCCCGCAGTCGACGAAGTCGATTCCCTGCTCGCGCAGCAGCGCCGCCCGGCGGATGTCGTCGTGGTAGTAGGAGTTGCCGCCGTCGACGATCGCGTCGCCCGGCTCGAGCTCCGCCGCCACGTCCTTGACCGTCTGCTCGGTGATCTCTCCGGCCGGCACCATCACCCAGACGGTTCGCGGCGCGCTCAACTTCGCGGCCAGGTCGGCCAGCGAGGAGGCGCCGGTCGCGCCCTCCCCCTCCAGGGTCTTCACCGCCTCGGGGTTGACGTCGAAGGCGACGATCTCATGACCGTCGCGCATCAGCCTCCGCGCCATGTTGGCGCCCATCCGCCCGAGTCCCACAAGTCCCAGTTGCATGGTTCGTGATCCTACGTGCTGGGGTAGCCTGGCGGACGCATGGGCGGAAGCGATCACACCGAGACCGCGGCGGACACCCTCGTCATCTTCGGGATCACCGGCGATCTGGCGAAGAAAATGACCTTCCGGGCGCTCTACCGGCTCGAGGCCGGCGGCAAGCTCGAATCCCCGATCGTCGGCGTCGCGATCGACGACTGGACGGTCGAGCAGCTGCGCGACCACGGCCGCGAGGCGATTGCCTCGACCGTCGCCGAGGTCGACGAAGCGGTGATCGAGCGCCTGCTGAAGCGGATCTCCTACGTGCAGGGCGACTATGCCGATGCCGACACGTTCAAGCGCCTCGGCGAGGCGATCGAGGGCGTCAAGCACCCGGTCTTCTACCTGGAGATCCCGCCCTCGCTGTTCGCCACCGTCGTCCACGGCCTCGCCGACGCCGGACTCACCGCCAACGCCCACGTGGTGATCGAGAAGCCGTTCGGTCACGACCTCGAATCGGCCCGCGCCCTCAACCGCGAACTCTGCGACGTGCTGCGCGAGGACCAGATCCTCCGCATCGACCATTACCTCGGCAAGGAGCCGGTGATGGACATCACCTACCTGCGCTTCGTCAACTCGCTGCTGGAGCCGGTCTGGAACCGCGAGCACGTCTCCCACGTGCAGATGACGATCGCCGAGGACTTCGGGGTCGACGACCGCGGCCGCTTCTACGACGCGGTCGGGGCGATGCGGGACGTGATCCAGAACCACGCCCTGCAGGTGCTGGCCCTGGTCGGGATGGGACCGCCGACCGGCAACCACCACGACTCGATCCGCGACAAGAAGCTCGAATTCTTCAAAGCTATGCGGGCGGCCGACCCGAAGCGCTACGTGCGCGGCCAGTACGAGGGCTACCTCGACGTCAAGGACGTCGCCCCGGACTCGACCACCGAGACCTTCGCCGCGGTCGAGCTCGAGGTCGACAACTGGCGCTGGAGCGGCGTCCCCTTCTTCATCCGCGCCGGCAAGCGCATGCCCGCCAAGGCGAGCGAGGTGACGGTCGTCTTCAAGCGGCCGCCGCAGCTGGGGATCGGACACGGCCGCACCCCGGAACCGAACAAGATGACGGTGCGGATCGAGCCGGAGCCGGGCTCGCGGATGCGCCTCTACGCCAAGAAGGCCGGCGAGGAGGCCTTCGAGCCCGCCGACCTCGAGGTGCTCTTCGAGAAGACCCCGGGCGAGGACCCCGAGCCCTACGAGCGCCTGCTCGGCGACGCGATCGCCGGCCGCCACCAGCTCTTCACCCGCCAGGACACCGTCGAAGAGACCTGGCGCGTGGTCCAGCCGCTGCTGGACGAACCGGGCCCGGTGCACACATACGAGCCCGGGACCTGGGGGCCGAAGGAGGCGGGCGAGCTGACCCGGGGCATCACCCAGTGGTCGGAGCCGTGGCTTCCGGAGCCGGCCGGCAGCGACGTGCTCGGCTTTTAACCCGAAACTCCGGGACGATCGCGACCGGCCGCCGGGTCGCCCCATAGCCTGGGCGGGTGACCGCCGACGCCGGAGCAAGGGCCGACGCGCTTCTCGAGGAGCTCGGCTTCCAGGCCTGGCGGCCGGGGCAGCGCGAGGCCGTCGTCGCCGCCCTGGAGGGCCGCGACTCGCTGATCGTGATGCCGACCGGCGGCGGCAAGAGCCTCTGTTACCAGCTGCCCGGCCTGGCGACCGAGGACCTGACGATCGTCGTCTCGCCGCTGATCGCGCTGATGCGGGACCAGTGGCTGCGGCTGACCAACGCCGGGCACCCGGTGGCGATGATCGCCTCGGGGATGGAAGCGGAGACGGCGCGCCGGGAAATGGGCCGGGTGCGCGGCGGTGAGGCCCGGATCGTCTACTGCTCGCCGGAGCGGTTCGGCTCGGAATTCTTCCTCGACGCGATCTCGCGGCGGCGGATCGACCTGATGGCCGTCGACGAGGCGCACTGCGTCTCCGAGTGGGGGCACGACTTCCGGCCCGACTACCTGCGGCTGCCGGAGATCGCCGAGCGGCTGGGCCGGCCGACGGTGATGGCCTGCACGGCGACGGCGACCAAGGCGGTGGCGGCGGAGATCGTCCGCCGCTTCGAGATGCGGGCGCCGCTGCAGGTGCGCTCCGGGTTCGACCGTCCCAACCTCTCCTTCGACGTGGTGGCGCTGGAAGGCAAGGGCTCGATGGCGCGGCGCCTGGCGCTGCTGGAGACCGGCCTTGCCGACCCCGCCAACCGGCCGGCGATCGTCTACTGCGGGACCCGCCGCGACACCGACGAACTCGCCCAGACTCTGCGCGGTACCGGGCTGCGGGCGCTCGCTTACCACGCCGGGATGACCCCGGAGGGCCGCAGCGAGGTTCAGCGCCGCTTCATGGCCGACGAGACCGAGGTGATCGTCGCCACCAACGCCTTCGGGATGGGCGTCGACAAAGCCGACGTGCGCTCGGTCTGGCACACGACGATCCCGACCAGCGTTGAGGCCTACTACCAGGAGGCCGGCCGCGGCGGACGCGACGGCCGGCCGGCGCGGGCGGTGCTGCTGGCGACGAAGGCCGACCTCGGCCGCCTGCTGCGCTTCAACGAACAGCGCAAGGGCGACCCCGAGCTGGCGATCGCCTACGAGCGCGGCTGGCGCGACTACAAGGCGATCAAAGCCTTCATCTACTCCGACAACTGCCGGCGCCGCTCGCTGCTCGACCACTTCGGCGACAGCGAGGCGGGGGCGCCGGTGGAGCGCTGCTGCGACGTCTGCGACCAGCTCGCCTGGCTGCCCGACCCGGAGACGGTCGCGGTCCGCCAGCCGGCCCGCTCGCGCGGCGCCAGCTCGGCCGCGCCGCCGCCCGACCTCTCCCCCGCCGACGCGCCCCTCTTCGAGACCCTGAAAGCCTGGCGCCTGCGCGCCGCCGACGGCAAACCCGCCTACACGGTCGCCAGCAACAGGACCCTGCAGACGATCGCCGCGGTGCGCCCGGCCGACGCGGCGGCCCTGCAGGCGATCAGCGGCGTTGGCCCGGCCTTCATCGCCAAGTTCGCCGACGAGGTGCTGGCGATCGTCGCCGAGCATCCGCTGGCGCAGGCCGCCTGAGCAAGCGACGCGCCCTCCCGCTGGCGCGTCCCCGAGCTGCCTCCGGTCGCTAGCGCCGCGTGGTCAGCCCTTGCAGGACCACCTCGATCGGCGAGCGGTGCTTGCCGTTGCCGTTGCCTGCACCGTTGGACGACTCGCGGGCGCGCTGGAAGTCAGCGGCGAACTGGCCGGCCCGGGCGGTCGCGTCGCCGACCCGCTTCGCCGCCCTGGCGACGTCGTCGGCATCGATCTTGCGAACGCCGTGAGCGATGCCGTTGGCGAGGCCGCGGTGCCGGTGCGATTGGCGCGAGGCCAGAGCCGCGCCCCCCGCGGCGCCGGCGATAACCGCCCCGCCCGCCAGCAGCGGCACCCGGGCCTTCTTCACGGCGCGGCCAACGCTCTTGCCGGCGTCAACGGCCTTCTCCTCGGCGACCTTCGCCTTCTCCTCGACCGCCCCGACCACCTCGGCCGGTTTGCTCTGGGATTTCGGCCGGGATTTCGATTTCGTCGAGTTGCTCCGCGAGCGCGTCGACGCGTTTTGGGATTTCGCTTTCGTCGCTTTCGGTTTACGGCGTTTTCGGGCCGCCTGCTGCGACGATTTCTGTTTGGCCTGAGCCATCGCTTTCTCCTCCTTGGTTAGGCCTTTCGATCCATTTGCTTACCCGCTTGTATGCAGGCCAACCTCACGCACCATCGATGAGCCCGGCTCGGAAGCCGGTGGCCGTCGCCTGCGCGCTCGCGATCCTCGGAGTGCTCTTCGCGACGCCCGCCCTCGCCTTCACCCCCGGCCCACTCGAACCGCGCGGCAAGAAGGTCTGGTTCGGGGTCTCCGACACCGGCGATCCGGCCGATTTCGGGGCCTTCAGCACCGCCACCGACAAGCACCCGGCGCTGATCCAGAGCTTCCGGACCTGGGGGAGCGACTTCCCGGACTCGATCCGCCGCTGGCAGACCGCCCGCGCCCGCCCGGTGCTCCACATCACCACCGCCGACAACAACGACGGCCACGAGCTGATCAGCCCGCGCGGGATCGCCAAGGGCGAAGGCGACGGCTACCTGATCCGGCTCAACCGGCTTTTCGCCGAGAAGGAGATGAAGGCCTACGTGCGGCCGCTCGGCGAGCCCAACCGCTGCCTCAACGTCTACGCCTCCTACGAGTGCGACGGCAGCCTCCGCGACGCCGCCCACCGGCCGCGCTGGTACAAGCTCGCCTTCCGCCGCATCTACGTGATCGTCCACGGCGGCGGCAAGGCGAAGGCGATCGACAAACGACTTGCCCAAGCCGGCCTGCCGCCGCTGAACGCGACCGTCGGCGGCCTCCCGAAGGCGCCGATCGCGATCGTTTGGAGTCCGCTCCCGGCCGGCTCGCCGACCGTCCCGCACAACCGCCCGCGCCACTACTGGCCAGGCTCGAAGTGGGTCGACTGGGCCGGCACGGACTTCTATGCCTCCTATCCCGAATGGGGCGCCCTGACCAGCCTCTACAACCGCTACGCCAAGAAAAAGCCTTTCGCGCTGACCGAGTGGGGCGTCGAAGCCGGCGACGACCCGTCCTTCGTCAGCAAGCTCTTCGCCTGGGTCGGCAAGCACCCGCGCACGAAGATGCTCGTCTACTACCAGGACTTCGGCAGCACCAGCAGCTACCGGATCCAGAACTACTCGGCTAGCCTCGCGGTCCTCAAGGACCGCCTGCACTCGGGGCTCTTCCCGAGCTACGCGCCGGACGCGCCTCGCCTACCCCCACCACCGATCGGTGGGGTTCCAGCGCGGTGATGCTCGAGTAGCCGGTCAGGTAGATCCAGCGGCCGTCGGAGATCACCGGCGAGTAGGTGCCCTTCGGGTAGCGGAAGACGCGACGGCCGCTGCGCATCATGAAGCCGCTGGTCGTCTTGTTCGTGAACTCGGCGACGTAGACGATGTCGCCGACCGCGGAGAGCGAGCCGATCACCTGGCCGCCCGCCGAGCGGCTCCAGCGGACCCCGCCGTCCTTGGCGTTGAGCGCGTAGACGTTGCCGTCGAAGGAGCCGATGTAGACGGTCGGGGCGCTGTGGCGGGTGCTGGTCACGGTCGGGCCCGAGTAGGCGTAGCCGCCGGTCGAGTAGCTCCAGGCGAGGGTGCCGTCGCTGGTGTCGTAGCTGTAGACGCGGGCGTCGTTGTTGCCGGCGTAGACGCGGCCAAAGGCGACCGCGGGAGTCGAGTAGAAGGCTCCCGAGCCGCCGAAGCCGGGGCCGAGCGAGCCGCTCTGCCATTTCAGCTCGCCGGTCTCGGCGTCGACCGCGTTCATGTAGCCGCCGTAATCGCCCACGTAGAGCTTGCCGTCCTTGTAAGCGGGGGCCGACTTGACCGGACCGCCCAGCGCCGTCGCCCAGCGGATGTTGCCGTTGACGGTGCTGAGCGAGTAGAGGTTGCCGTTCTCGCAGCCGAAGTAGACGCTGCGGCCGATCACCAGCGGCGAGGACTCGGCCCGACCCGGCAGCGACCGTTTCCAGAGCGTCCTGCCGGTCTTGGCGTCGAGCTTGACGATGTGCCCGGGTACCAGGTTGACCACGTAGAGGCGCCCTTTCGAGTAGGTCGGCGAGGAGGCGTTGAGGCGGCCGATCCGCCGTTTCCAGATCGTCTTCCCGGTCTTCGCCTCGAGCGCATAGGCGAAGCCGCTGTTGTTGACGAAGTAGAGGCGGCCGGCGACGGAGATCGGCGGGAACTCGAGCAGCGGCCGGTCGGTGAAGCGCCAGACTTTCCGGAACGGCGGCTTGATCCCCCGCGCCGGCAGGTAGCGGGTGCGGGCCCGGTCGTAGCCGAACATCGGCCAGTTGACCGTCTTCGCCTTCGCTTTCTTCGGCGGCGGCTTCGGCGGCTTTTCGGGTTTGAAGATCGCGTCGGGGTTGTGGACGTCGCCCGGCCGCTTCAGCAGCTCGTAGCCGGCGACAGCTGCGCTGACCGCGATCGCGGCGGCGAGCAGGGCGATCGCCGGCAGCCGGTTGCGGTGCAGGAGATCGGCGGCGTCGCGCACTATCGGCGCGTCGCGGAGCCGGCGGGCCTGAGGCCCGCCCTCAGGCATTCGCGGCGGCCCTCCGCTCCGACTCCTTGGCGACGCCGCCAAGCAGCTGCCGGATGCCCTGCTTGACCGCGGCGACGACGGCGAACCCAGCGACCGGCACGGTCGGGGTCGTCCGCACCGCGTAGGCGATCCTGGTGCCGCCGCCCGCCGGGACCAGTTCGACGGTGCCGACGTGGTCGCGGACCGGCAGCCCCGAGAGCAGCTTGTAGGAGAAGCGGGTCGAGGGCTCGTAGACCAGCACTTCCTCGCGCAGCGGCGGCCCGACGGCGCTGAGGACGCGGATCGCTCCCACCCCGTTCGGGGCCGGGTTGCCCTCGCGCTCGAGCTCGGCCCGCCGCAGCGGCGTCAGCTCGGCGTAGCGCCGGTGGTCGGTGAGTACCTCGAAGACGAGCTCGGGCGGCGCCGCCACCTCGCGCTCATAACGGAAGCTGGCCATGGCGGCACAGGCTATAGATGCACTCAGGCGAGCTGCCAGCGCTGGGACTCGCCGCCGTCGACGGCGACCACCTCGCCGGCCAGGGCCATGTGGTCGAGGCAGGAGAGGACGATCTGCAGGACCCAGGCGCTGGCGGGGGTGTCGAGGTTCTCGGCGCCGAGGATGTCGGCGACGACCGCGAAGGCCGGCTTGCCGCCGTTCTCCAGCGACTCGCGGACCTTGGTGCGCAGCTCCTCGACCTGGCGCCGGGCCTCGGCGATCTTCGCATCGGGGTCGCGGAAGGGCCGCCCGTGGCCGGGCAGGACGAGGTCGACGTCGAGCGGCTCGACCCTGTCGAGGCTGCCCAGGTATTCGCCGATCGGGTCGGGCGTGTGACCGTGGTCGAAGAAGAGGACGACCCGGCCGAGCAGGTGGTCGCCGGAGATCAGCAGCTTGCGCTCGGGCTGGTGGAGGACGACGTGGGACGGCGCGTGGCCGGGGGTCTCGTGGACCTGCCAGGCGCCGTGGTCGGTGACCACCTCGACCCCCGGCAAGAGCTCGCGGTCGGGGACCTTGATCGCGTCGATCCCGGTTTCCTCGACGGTGTCGCTGCGCGCCTCGCGGTAGCGCTCCAGCGCGGCGACCGGGACGCCGCTCTGCCGCGCCACCTCGAGCCGCTGCTCGAGCGCCGCCGCCGGGTCGTCGGCGAGCAGCCGCACGTGCTCCCAGGCCGGGTGCATCCACAGCTCGCATCCGGCTTCCTCGCAGATCGGCGCCGCCAGCCCGTAGTGGTCGGTGTGGGAGTGGGTGCAGACGACCAGCTGCACGTCGTCGAGGGTGAAACCCGCCTGGGCGAGCGCGAGGTCGAGCTGCCGCAGCCGTCCCTTGCCGCCGATCCCGGTGTCGAAGAGGACGATGCCCTCGCCGGAGGCGAGCGCCCAGGCGTTGCCGTGCGGCACCCCCGGCCAGGGGAGCGGCAGGCGCAGCCGCCAGATCCCCGGCAAGACCCGCTCGGTGCGCGGCGCGTTGGCCTTGCTGCCCGCCATCGCCGGGCATCTTCTCAGGCCGGGCGCTCGAACTCCTGCATGACGCCGGCGACGGCGAAGCAGAGGGCGCCGGTCAGGGTCCCCCAGTTGGCGATGCCGACGGCGAGCTCGTCGCCGCTCGAGGGGCGCACGAAGGCGGCCACCGCGGCGACCATGAACAGCACCGAGCCGAGCTGGTTGACGACGACGATCCACCAGCCGAGGTCGGTGCGGCGGCCGCGCGGGCGGTCGTGGGCCATCTCGGTCAGGGCGAGGTGACCGGAGACGAGGAAGAGCACGCAGCCGACCACTTCCGGGGACCAGACGAGGCGATGCTCCTGGGCGATCGTCAGGTCGCCGAGCAGGGCGACGAAGAGGCTGGCCCCGAAGGAGAGGGTGCCGACGAACAGCGTCACCGCGCTCGACCAGTCGAGCCGGCCCGGCTCCAGCGACCACCAGCGCCAGGGCGGCGTGCGGAGGATGCCGTCGGGGTCGGCACCGCGCGGCGCGTTGGCGACCTGCAGCAGCGCCGCATAGGCGCCGGTGGTGAAGAAGACGCCACCGACCAGGTAGACCGCCGCCGCCAGGCGCGGCCCGCCGACGTCGCCTTGGGCCAGCCCGGCGCCGAGCGCGAACAGCGAGCC
>CBIHMQ010000059.1:0-10113 GCA_966211075.1 uncultured bacterium | reverse complement strand
GGGCTGGGCGGTTCTCCCAACGGGCTCCAGCCCGTACTCACCCAGCGTCGCGAAGTCGATCAGCAGGTCGGCAGCGTCGGCCAGCCGGTGGGTTAGCGTTTGCTTAGAATCGAACATGGGTTCGTAAGTTACGCCGGTCTCCGGACGGCAAGTTGGGACTGCAATGGGAATTGCAGGAGGGACCGGTATTTGGCTCTGGAGAGCGGTCTGCGTACAGGCAGCACTACTGGTCACCAGTAGTGCTGCGAACCCCAGAAGCGCGAAATGAGGCGGTTCGGCGAATGTCTGCCGCGGCTAATGCCGCTATCCGCGTTGCCTCGTCGCGCGAGATCCTAGGGGGTCGCGGGCTGGTTGGCAAACGCGAGGACCAGCCGGGCGGTCGCGGCTGGCTTCTCGACGTTGGGGGAGTGGCCGGCGCCGGCGATCAGGCGCGTCTGTGCGAGCGGATCGCTCTGGCGATAGGCGGCAAGCGCTTCGCGCGGGTTGTCGGCGATCTGCTCCTCGGCACCCATGATCGCCAGGGTCGGCTTGTTGATCGCGGCGGCGCGCTCGGAGAGAGGTCCTTCGCCCGTGTAGGTGTCGAAAGCGTCGTGTGAGCCGGAATAGGAGCCGTAGGTCATGCGCTTGACGTCGTCGACGAAGGCATCGGGGACGTCGAAGCCGGGCGCGAAGGCAACCGCGAGGCCATCCTTGATGGTGAAGTCGGGCTTGATCCGCCAAAGGAACTGGCCGATCACCGGCTTGAAGGGAAGTTCGCCGATCAGGCCGACGCTGCCGTAGGAACTGTCGGGGATGCTGTCGATCAGGACCATCCGGTCGACCAATCGCGGCGAGCGTTCGGCCAGGGCGGTGGTCACCGGGCCACCCAGGGAGTGGCCGACGACCTCGGCATCGCGCACGCCCAACCGATCCAGGGCCTGGGCGACCAGATCGGCCTGCTCTGGGATCGCGTAGCCGGAGCTGGGTTTGGCGGCCCCGTCGTGGCCGAGCAGGTCGACGGCGATCACCCGGTGGCGGCGGGAGAGGGCCGGGATCATCCCGTCCCACCAGTCGATCCCGCACGTGAAGCAGTGGATGAGGACGATCGGGCTGCCGTCGCGGGGGCCGCGTTCGACGACCTGGGTCTCGCCGGCGGGGAGGTCGAGGAGGCGCCCGCCGGGCACGGTCACCGCGGCCGACTTGGTTTCGCCGTCGACGAAGAGGGCGTTGACGATCAGCACGACGACCAGCGCCGCGATCGCCCCAAGCGCGATCTTCCAGCCCCTCCGCATTGCGGTCGTTACCCTAGCCGGACTCATGGAGAAGTTCGTCATCCAGGGCGGTGCTCCGCTCTCCGGAGAGCTCACAGTCGCAGGCAACAAGAACGCGGCCCTGCCGATCCTCGCCGCCTGCCTGCTCACCGAGGAGGAGCTGCTGCTGCACCGGGTGCCGCGGATCCGCGACACCGAGGCCCAGATCGCGCTCCTGGAGCGGCTTGGCGTCGAGGTCGCCTGGGTCGCCGACAACAGCGTCCGGCTCTGTGCCCGCAACGTCTCCGACGTCGTCGTCGACGAGGAGCTCTCGAGCAAGATCCGCGCCTCCTTCCTGGTCGCCGGCCCGCTGCTGGCCCGCTTCGGCGAAGCGCGGATGCCGCCGCCCGGGGGCGACTTCATCGGCCGCCGTCGCCTCGACGCCCACCTCGACGCCTTCAAAGACCTCGGCGCCCGGATCGCCGGCGACCGCTGGATCGAGCTGACCGCGCCGACCGGGCTCTGCGCCTGCGAGATCTTCATGGACGAGCCCTCGGTGATGGGGACCGAGAACGCGCTGATGGCGGCGGCGCTGACTCCCGGTGCGACCACGATCGCCAACGCCGCCTCGGAGCCGCACGTCCAGGACCTGGCCCGGCTGCTGACCGCGATGGGCGCCCGCGTCGACGGGATCGGCTCCAACGTGATGACCGTCAACGGCAGCGACAAGCTCGGCGGTGCCGAGCACACGATCTCCGCCGACCACATCGAGGTCGGCAGCTTCATGGCCCTGGCCGCCGCGACCGGCGGCGAGATCCGGATCAGCGACACCGAGCCCGCCGACCTGCTGATGGTGCGGCGCCAGTTCCGCCGCCTCGGTCTGCGCTCGGAGATCGAGGGCCGCGACGTGATCGTGCCGCCAAACCAGCGGCTGGAGATCGAATCCGACCTCGGCGACGCGATCCCGAAGATCGAGGACGGTCCCTGGCCGGCCTTTCCGGCCGACCTCACCTCGATCGCCCTCGCCCTGGCAACCCAGGCGACCGGGGAGATCCTGATCTTCGAGAAGATGTTCGAGAACCGCCTCTTCTTCGTCGACAAGCTGGTCGCGATGGGCGCTCGGATCACGCTGTGCGATCCCCACCGGGCGATCGTCAGCGGTCCGGGCCGGCTTCACGGCGAGCGCGTCGAGAGCCCCGACATCCGCGCCGGAATGGCGATCCTCATCGCCGCCCTGGCTGCCGAGGGCACCTCGGAGATCGGCAACATCCGCCAGATCGACCGGGGCTATGAGCAGATCGACGAGCGGCTGCGGACGCTCGGCGCCCAGATCGAGCGGGTCTCGGCCGAGGTCCCGGCGTAGCAGGGCTTTCGCCGCCTCTCTCGTAAGGTCAGTCCGATGATCCACCCGATTCCGCCTGGGACGCGCGACATCCTGCCCGACGAGATGCGGGAGCTGCGGCGCCTGCACGACTCCCTGCTGGGCGTTTTCGCCGAGCGTGGCTACGGCGAGGTGGCGACGCCGGCGATCGAGTACGACGAGGTGCTGGGGCAGGGCGACGGGCGCGCCGCCGACAGCGCCTACCGGTTCTTCGACCCCAGCGGCGAGCTCCTGGCGCTGCGCTCGGACATGACGATCCCGATCGCCCGCCTGGTCGCGAGCCGTTTCGCCGAGGCTGAGGAGCCGCTGCGCCTCTGCTACCTCGCCAACGCCTTCCGCGCCGTGCGCCCGCAGCGCGGTCAGATGCGCGAGTTCGCCCAGGCCGGGGTGGAGCTGATCGGCGTGCCGGCCCCGGCCGGTACGGCCGAGGTGATCGAGGTCTTGGAGGCCGCCCTCGACGCCGCCGGTCTCGACCGGGCCGTGATCGGACTCGGCGACTCCGACCTGTTCCGCCAGCTGCTGACCGAGTTCGGCGTCGCCGAGGAGGGCCGCGAGGAGATCCTCGCCAGGCTGGCCACACACGACCTGGTCGGCCTCGGGGTGGCGCTCGGCGAGCTGGGGCTCTCGACCGAGCAGGAAGAGACCTGCCTGGCCCTGGCGCAGATGCGCGGCGGCAGCGAGGTGCTGGACCAGGCCCGCGAGCTGGGCGGCGAGGCCGTCGAGCGCGCCACCGCCCGGATCCAGGGGACCTTCGACGAGCTGGCCGCCCGCGGTGCCGCCGACCGGGTCCAGATCGACCTCGGCCTGCTGCGCGACCTCGGCTACTACAGCGGCGCCATCCTCGAGGTCTACGACCCCGCCCTGGGACACGTGCTCGGGGGCGGCGGCCGCTATGACGACCTGCTGCGCCGCTTCGGCGTCGACCGCCCCGCGGCCGGCTTCGCCCTCTACCTCGAACGCGTCCACGTCGCCCAGATGGAGGAGTCGCGGCGCGGGGGAGGGGCCGCGTGAGCGCCGGGGTCGCCGCCACGCACGGCGCCAAGAGCGATGGGCCGCTGAAGCTGGCGGTGCCGCGCGGCGCCCTCTTCGGCGAGACGCTCGACGTCCTCGACGGGGCCGGGATCGACACCTCGGCGCTGCGCGGCGACTCGCGTTCGCTGATCTTCCCGGGCGAGGAGATCACCCTGGTGACGATGCGGCCCTCCGACGTGCCGACCTATGTCGAGGCCGGGGCCGCCGACGTCGGCATCACCGGCAAGGACGTGCTGCTGGAGCAGTCCGACCGGCTCGTCTACGAGCTGCTCGACCTCGGCTTCGGGCGCTGCCGGATGGTTCTCGCCGGACGCGTCGGCGACACCAGCCTCGGCGAGTCTCAGCGCCGCCTGGGGATGATCCGGATCGCCACCAAGTACCCGCGCATCGCCGAGCGCTACTTCGAGTCGACCGGTCGCCAGGTCGAGGCCGTGGAGGTGAAGGGCTCGGTCGAGCTGGCGCCGCTGACCGGCCTCGCCGACGGCATCGTCGACCTCGTCGCCACCGGCCGCACCATGGAAGAGAACGACCTCGAGGTGCGCGAGGAGATCGTCGTCTGCACCGCCCGCTTCGTCGCCAACCGGGTCGCCCACAAGCTGCGCGCCTCCGAAGTCGACGACCTGACCGACCGGCTGCGGAAGGCGACGGGAGGATGAGAGCGCGCCGCTTCGAGTGGGAGGGGGCTGCCCCCACCGCGGCGGCGATGCGGGGCTGGGCCGCCGAGCTGGAGCCGCAGATCGATCTCGAGGAGATCGCCGGCCGGGTGCTGGGCCCCGGCGGGCCGCGCTTCGAGGCCGGCCACCGCGCCGACGAGGGCGCCGTCCTCGAGCTGACCAACCGCTTCGACGCGACCGCGAGCCCGCGCCAGGGACTCGCGATCGGGCTCGACGAGGCGAAAGGCGCGCTGGCGGCCCTGGACGCGGGGCTGCGCGAGTCGCTGGAGCTGGCGATCGCCAACGTCCGCGCGGTCGCGGCCGCGCAGCTGGCCGAGTCCAACGCCGTCGAGCTGCCCCAGGGCCAGCGCGTGACCGTGCGCGAGGTACCCGTCGGGGCGGCCGGGATCTACGCGCCGGGCGGTCGCGCCGCCTACCCGTCGAGCGTGCTGATGTGCGCGGTCCCGGCCCGAGTCGCCGGGGTCGAGCGCCTCGCCCTCGCCTCGCCACCCGGCCCGGACGGGAGCCTGCATCCGCTGGTGCTCGCCACGGCGGCGCTCTGCGAGGTCGACGAGATCTACGCGATGGGCGGCGCCCAGGCGATCTTCGCGCTCGCCTACGGGACCGAGACGATCGCCCCGGTCGACGTGATCGCCGGACCCGGCAACGCCTGGGTGCGCGAGGCCAAGCGGGCCGTCTACGGCCAGGTCGGAATCGACTCGCTGGCGGGCCCCTCTGAGCTGATGGTCGTCGCCGGCCATGACGTCGACCCCGAGTGGGCCGCCCTCGACCTCTGCGCCCAGGCCGAGCACGGGCCGGAGAGTCCGCTGGTGGTCGCGGCGGTCGAGGAGCACGTGCTTGACGCGATCGAGCGGGCGACCGAGGCGGCCGCCTCGGGGCGCGAGAGCGTCGCCGAGGCGCCCCTCGCCCTCGTCCAGGTCCCCGACCTCGGCGACGCGATCGAGCTCGCCAACGCCTACGCGCCCGAGCACCTGGAGCTGCTCGAGGAGGACGCGGCGCTGCTTGCCGACCGGGTGACGACGGCGGGCTGCGTCTTCGTCGGCCGCCTCGGCGCCACCGCCTTCGGCGACTACGTCGCCGGCTCCAACCACGTGCTGCCGACCGGCGGCGCCGGGCGCTTCTCGGGCCCGCTCGGGCCGGGCGCGTTCCGCCGCCGGATCTCCAGCGTCGAGCTCTCGGGCGAGGCGGCGGCGGCGCTGGCGCCGCACGTTGACGCCCTCGCCGGCGCCGAGGGCCTCCCCGTACACGGCGAGTCGGCGATGATTAGGCGATGAGCAGAACCGCGAGCAGAGAGCGCGACACCGCCGAGACCCAGATCCGGCTTTCCCTCGACCTCGACGGGGGCGAGGGGAGCGCCGTCACCGGCGTCGGTTTCCTCGACCACATGCTCGACCTGCTGGCCCGCCACGGGCGGCTGGGCTTGAAGGTCGAGGCGAACGGCGACCTCGAGACCGGCGCGCACCACACCGTCGAGGACGTCGGCATCGTGCTCGGCCAGGCGCTCGACGAGGCCCTGGGTGACCGCGCCGGGATCCGCCGCTACGGCTCCGCCACGGTGCCGATGGACGAGTCGCTGGCCGAGTGCGCGATCGACATCTCCGGCCGCCCCTTCTGCCACTTCGACGCCGACCTGCCGACGACCTCGATCGCCGGCTTCGACACCGAGCTGGCCGAGGAGTTCTTCCGCGCCGTCGCCAACAGCGCCAAGCTGACCCTGCACGTGACCGTCCCCTACGGGACCAACGCGCATCACATGATCGAGGCCTGCTTCAAGGCCTTCGCCCGCGCCCTGCGGGTCGCCGTCTCGATCGACCCCGATGAGAGCGGCGTCCCCTCGACCAAGGGGACGTTGAGCACGTGAGCGCCCGGATCGCGATCCTCGACTACGGAATGGGCAACCTGCGCTCGGTCGAGAAGGCGCTCGAGCACGTCGGCGCGACCGCGACGATCAGCTTCGACCCGGGCGCCGTGCGCGACGCCGACGGGGTCATCCTGCCCGGCGTCGGCGCTTTTCCGCGGGCGATGGAGCAGATCCGCGCGCGCGGCCTGGACGAGCTGATCGCCGAGCGTCGCGACGCCGGCGTGCCGATCCTCGGCATTTGCCTCGGCCTGCAGCTGCTCTTCGACTCGACCACCGAGCTGGGTGGGGCGGCCGGGCTCGGCCTCCTCGACGGCCCGGTCGCCGAGCTCGATGCCGACGGCCTCAAGGTCCCGCACATCGGCTGGTCGCCGGTCCGCTGGGAACGCCAGTCGCGGCTCACGGACGGGATCGAGTCGGGGACGCCCTTCTACTTCGTCCACTCCTTCGCGCCCCGGCCGGATCCCGGCGAGCTGCTCGGCAGCGCCGAGTACGGCGCCCGCTTCGCCTGCGCGGCCGAGCGCGACAACGTCTTCGGTGTCCAGTTCCACCCCGAGAAGTCGAGCGCCGCCGGCCTGCGGCTGCTCTCGAACTTCGCCGGCGTCTGCGCCTCGGTCCCGGCCTGAGCCCGATCCCAGCGTGATCCTCTACCCGGCGATCGACATTCGCGGCGGCCAGGCGGTGCGGCTGCTGCAGGGCGACTATGCCCGCGAGACGATCTATGACGCCGATCCGGCCGACGCCGGCCGGCGCTGGGCCGCCGAAGGTGCCGAGGTCCTCCACGTCGTCGACCTCGACGGCGCCAAGGCGGGGGAGCCGCGCAACCTCGAGGCGGTGCGGCGGATCGCCGCCGCGGTCGAGTGCCCGATCCAGGTCGGCGGCGGCCTCCGCGACGCCGAGTCGGTCGCGGCGGTCCTCGACGCCGGCGCGGCACGGGTCGTGATCGGCACCGCGGCGCTGCGCGACCCGGAGTTCCTGGCGGCGGCGCTGGAGCGCCACGGCGAACGGGTGGTCGTCTCGGTCGACGCCCGCGACGGCAAGGTCGCCCTGGCCGGGTGGGTCGAGACCAGCGACCGCGACGTCGCCGAGGCGGTCGCCGAGCTGGGCGAGCGTGGGGTGGGGCGCTTCCTCTGCACCGCGATCGAGGTCGACGGGACGATGGAGGGACCGGCGCTCGACGAGCTGCAGCGGATCGCGGCGGCCACGGGGGCGCGGGTGATCGCCTCCGGCGGCGTCGGCGACGTCTCTCACCTGCGCAGCCTCGCCGCGGCCGCCGCCTCGCATCCCAACCTCGAGGGCGCGATCGTCGGCCGCGCGCTCTACGAGCGCAGGTTCACGGTCGCCGAGGGCATCGCCGCCCTGGGTGGCGCACCTTAGTCCTCCCCGTGAGGGAACAAAGTGCGCCACTACGCTTCTGACATGGCATTGAAACGAGTGATCCCCTGTCTGGACGTCGACGCCGGCCGCGTCGTCAAGGGAACGAACTTCGTCGGGCTGCGCGACGCGGGCGATCCCGTCGAGCTGGCCGAGCGCTACGACGCCGAGGGGGCCGACGAGCTGGTCTTCCTCGACATCACCGCCTCGCACGAGAAGCGCGAGACGATCGTCGAGCTGGCCCGGCGCACCGCCGACAACGTCTTCATCCCCTTCACGATCGGCGGCGGCATCCGCTCGGTCGAGGACGCCCAGGCGGTGCTCGACGCCGGGGCCGACAAGGTCTCGGTCAACTCGGCGGCGCTGGCGCGGCCGGAGCTGCTGACCGAGCTGGCCGACCAGTTCGGCGCCCAGTGCGTGGTGATCGCGATCGACGCCAAGCGCGAGGAGCCCGGCGCGACCACGGCTTCGCCGCCCTGCGAGGCCCCACCCGGCTGGTTCGGCGGCGGCTGGGAGGTCTACGTCAACGGCGGTCGCAAACGGGTCGAGGGGCGTGACGCGGTCTCCTGGGCCCGCGAGGCGGTCGAGCGCGGCGCCGGCGAGGTGCTGCTGACCAGCATGGACCGCGACGGCACCAACGACGGCTACGACATCGAGCTGACCCGGGCGGTGGCCGACGCCGTGTCGGTGCCGGTGATCGCCTCCGGCGGCGCCGGCGAGCTGGAGCACCTCAGCGAGGCGGTCCGCGAGGGCGGCGCCGACGCCGTCCTCTGCGCCTCGATCTTCCACTACGGCCGCTTCCGAGTTGCCGACGCGAAGCGGCGCCTTGCCGCCGACGGCGTCCCGGTGCGGCCCTGCTCGGGCCTCGATTAGGAGCTGCCGGCCAGGTCGGCGGCGAAACCGGCGACGCCGCTGGAGCCGAGGATCTCGTAGCGGGCCAGTTCGTAGGGCGCTTGGCGATCCGCGTCGCCGGGGATCTGGGTGGTGGCGCCCGTGTAGCCGGCGGCCTCGACGGCGGCGACCACGGCCGGGTCGAACTGTCCGGCTGGATAGCAGAAGTTCGCGACCGGGACGCCGTATCGGCGCCGAAGCATCTCCCGCGAGCCGGTCACTTCGCGGCGCAGCGCCGCGGCGTCGAGGGTGGTCAGGTCGGCGTGGTCGATCGTGTGCGAGGCGAGCTCCCAGCCCGCCGCGAGCATCGCCCTGACGTTGCTGTCGTAGAGGTCGGACCCTTCCGCCTTGAGGTTCAGGACCCCGGCCCAGCCGTGCCGGCGCAGCTCCGGCAGCGCGTAGGTGAACTGCGGCCGGTAGCCGTCGTCGAAGGAGACCACCACCGGCTTGGGCGGCAGCGGGCCGCCGTCGTACCAGGCTGCCTGCACCTGTTCGAGGGTCACCGCCTCGTAGCCGTGAGCGTCCAGCCAGTTCATCTGCCGGTGGAAGTCGGGCCGGCTCACGTACAGCTCCGGGTAGGGAGCGTCGGTCGGCGGCGAGCCGAGCACGTGGTACTCGAGGATCGGCACCGGGCCGGTGTGTGGTCGCCAGTCCGGCTGCGGGGTGGAGTTGCGGACGCGACCCGAGGGCACCTGTCCGGAGCGCGCGCGGGAGTCTGCCGCCGCTGCGCGACGGGAGCCGTCACCCTGATCGGCGGCCGAGCGCTTGGAGCTCTCGTCGGAGACGGCGAGGGCGGCGATCCCGCCGAGGACGACCAGGGCGAGTACCGCAGCGGCGAGGAGGCGCCATCGCCGCGCCGTCCGCCGCCGTCGCTGTGCCTCGCGGCGGGCGCGTAGCTCCGCCAGGCGGGCGTCCGGCCGCTCGGGCCCGTCTGTCTCCCCGTTCGCCATCCGCGCGGCCGGTCATGGTAGGGAAGGGGACCGATGCAAAGCGCCGGCAAGCCGACCGAGGGACTCAGCGAGGCGCTGCGCGGCGCCTACCCGGAGCTGGAAGCGGTGCGGGAAGCCAGCGAGGCGCCCGTCTACCTGGTCGGAGGCGCCGTTCGCGACCTCCTGCTGGGACGCAGCCGAGCCGACCTCGACCTCGTCGTCGAAGGGGACGCGGCGGCGCTGGCGGCGCGACTCGGGGCGACGACGGCCGAGCACGAGCGCTTCGGCACCGCCAAGGTCGTCCTCGACGGTCACGAGGTCGACATCGCCACCGCTCGCCGCGAGACCTACCCGGAGCCGGGCGCCCTGCCCGTGGTCGAGCCGGCGGATTCGATCGAGCAGGACCTCGCCCGCCGCGACTTCACGATCAACGCGATGGCGCTCTCGCTGGAGGACCCGGCCGAGCCGATCGACGCCCACGGCGGCCGCGCCGACCTCGGCGCCGGCCAGCTGCGGGTCCTGCACGCGGGATCCTTCGTCGACGACCCGACCCGGGCCCTGCGGGCGGCCCGCTACGCGGCGCGTTTCGGGTTCGCCTTGGAGCCGGAGACCGAGCGGTTGCTGCGAGCGACCGACCTCACCACGGTCTCCGCCGATCGCCGCCGCGCCGAGCTCCTGCGCCTGGCGGCGGAAGACACCGCGCCGCGCGGGTTCGAGCTGCTCGCGGAGTGGGGGCTGGTTGAGC
>CBIHMQ010000058.1:0-10165 GCA_966211075.1 uncultured bacterium | reverse complement strand
CGACCGTCCCGACCTGCCCCTCCCCCCCGGGCCGATGCCGCTGCGCAGCGCCGGGCAGCTGCGCAAGCGCTGGCGCTACGTCGGCGTCTTCGGCCCGGAGCTGATGCTGTGCGCGGCCAGCGCCGAGGTCGGCCCGGCCCGGCAGTCGTTCTGGGCGATCTGGGACCGCCGCGGTGGCTACTTCGACGAGCGCTCGGTGCTGCGCCCGGGCGCCCGCGAGGTGCTGCTCGACGGGCCGCGCCTGGAGATCGACTCGCCCGACCTGCGCGCGAGCCTGGACCTCGGCGAGGTCCAACCGATCGAAACGATCTGCCCCAGCGGGGCCGCCTGGAGCTGGACCCGCAAGCGAGCCGGCGTGCCCGTCACCGGCACGGTTGAGATCCCCGGCCGCCGCTGGCGGGTCGAGGCGCACGCCGTCGACGACGAGTCGGCCGGCTACCACGCCCGCCACACCAACTGGCACTGGAGCGCCGGCGTCGGCCGCGCCACCGACGGCCGGCCGGTCGCCTGGAACCTGGTCGACGGCATCAACGACCCGCCCGCCAACAGCGAGCGGGCGATCTGGGTCGACGGCGAGCCCGCCGAGCCTGCCCCGGTCCGCTTCGACGACGTCGCCGCGGTCGAGTTCGCCGAGGGCTCGCGGCTCGGCTTCGAGTCCGAGGCCGAGCGCGCCCACGACGAGAACTTCCTGCTGATCCGCTCCCGCTACAGCCACCGGTTCGGCCGCTTCAGCGGCTCGCTGGGCAATCTCGATCTCGCCGAGGGCTTCGGCGTGATGGAGCGCCACGAGGCGCTCTGGTAGTTCAGCTCGCGGCGACCGCGCTGGGCGGCGATCGCGAAGCGCCCGTACTCGACGAAGGAGCCCGGGTCGACGAGGTCGGCGAGCTTCTCCCGGGCGGTGCGGCCGCCGGCCGCGTGGCGGCGCTCGACCGCCTCGGGACGCGCCGCGTCCTCGGTGAGGGCGCGGCGCGCAAGCAGCTCGGCGAGGTCGTCCTCCCCCATCGGGGAGAAGCTCAGCCGGCCGCGGGAGGCGGAGGCGGAGGCGTGCCGGGAGCGGGCGGCGCCGGCGGGGGCGGCGGCTGCTGCCCTTCAGGCGGCATCGTCACGGTCCCGGTCGGGCCGGCGGCGCCGGGGGCGCCTCGTTGCGCAGCGCCATCAGGCGGAAGTAGATGACCGCGGCGGTGAGGGCGGCGATCGGCGCGGTCAGGGTCTGGGCGACGACGCTGAAGAGGATCCGCATGCCGAGGCTGTCGCTGATCCCGGTGCCGATCGCGCCGAGGATGCCGCCGACGACGAAGACGATCAGGTAGACGCAGACGATCACGCCGAAGACCGGCCAGCCGTTGCCGCGAACGAGCTCGCGGGAGCGGCCGAAGGCGTCGATGACGCCGCTGTGCTCGACCACGATCACGGGGGCGATCACGGCCCAGATCGTGGCCAGGATCAGACCCGGCACGACCAGCAGCAGGAAGCCGATGCCGATCCCGATGCCGGCGAGGATGCCGGCCCCGATCAGGGGCAGCAGCACCGGGCCGACGGCGTTGAAGAGATCGCCGACGGTGAGGTCGCGGCGGCCGTCTTGGACGTCGCTCACCACCTCCACGACCATCCCCTGGTACAGGGTGCCGGCGACGACGCTGACCAGGATCGTGATCGGCAGCAGCACGAGGCTCTGGCCGAGGATCCCGTTGACGATCGCGACGACGAGGAAGAGTCCGAAGGCGAGCGGCAGCAACACGCCTGCCTGAGCGCCGTAGGTGGAAAAGACCTGGCTGAGGGTGTCGCCTACGGCGAGCTTTCTGCTGTTCATGTGCGTCCTTTCGACCTTGCTAGCCGCGACCCTGCTCCTCCACCGTCAACTCGGCGGTGGGGGAGGCTTCGAGGCGCTCGTCGGGAATCGGCTCGCCACTGCGCACGGAGAGCCCGTACGTGCCGGCGGCGAGGCGCTCTTCGGCCCGCTCGACGGCCTCCAGCCGCTGCTTCAGGTCCCCGGCCCGGCCGGCGTCGAACTCGTCCTGGTAGAGACCCTCGGAGTCGTGATCGCCGGGCTCGCGGCGCTCGTCGCCCTCCTCGGCGCCTTCGCCGCGCAGCCGCGCCAGATCACGTTCCACCGCCGCCCGCTCGGCGGCGAGCAGCTCGCGTGCGCGCTCGAAGTCCATGCGGCAACCGTATCGCCGTCCCAGGCGGCTGGACAAGGGTTGGAACCACGCTATCCTGTATCAGGACTAACTACAGAAAGTGGACCTCCTGATGGCCTATCTGCTGATCCCGCTCGACGACGCGATCGTCTTCCCGACCGTGACCGCGACCCTGCCGATCGACGCCGGCGAGGAGGAGCGCGTCTTCCTCCTCCCCAGGCACGAGGGCGAGTTCGCCCGCACCGGCGTCGTCGCCGAGGTGATCGAGCGCGGCCAATCGCGCCGCGGCAACCCGGTCGCGACCGTGCTCGGCCTGCACCGCGGCCTCGCCGGTGCCGCCGTCGCCGACGCCGACGACCCCGAGCGCCTCCGCATCGAGGTGCAGGAGTTCCACGACGGTCATCCAGATGACGAGCACACCGCCGAGCTGATGCGCGAGTACCGCGCCGTGGTCGAGGAGATCCTCGAGCTGCGCGGCGACGACGGTCGCATCGCCGCCTTCCTGCGCTCGGTCGAGGAGCCCGGCGCCCTCGCCGACACCTCCGGCTTCAGCCCCGACCTCTCCTTCGAGCAGAAGCTGCGCCTGATCGACGCGGTCGACGTCACCGCCCGCCTCGAGCTGGCGGTGGAGCTGCAGCGCGAGCGGCTCGCCGAGCTGCAGGTCCGCAGCAAGATCCGCGAGGACGTCGAGTCCGGCGCCCAGCAGCAGCAGCGCGAGTACTTCCTGCGCAAACAGATGGACTCGATACGCAAGGAGCTGGGCGAGGACGAGGGCAACCTGATCGAGGAGTACGAGCGCAAGATCGCCGAGGCGGAGATGCCGGAGGCGGTCGCCGAGCAGGCCGAGAAAGAGCTGCGCCGGCTCGAGCGCCAGGGCGAGCAGTCGCCCGAGTCCTCGATGATCCGCAGCTACCTCGACTGGCTGATCGCGGTGCCGTGGGCGAAGCGCTCCGAGGAGAAGCTCGACCCCGCGCACACCCGCGAGGTGCTCGACGCCGACCACGCCGGCCTCGAGGACGTGAAGCGGCGGATCACCGAGTTCATCGCCGTCCGCAAGCTGCGCGAGGAGCGCGGCAAGGACGAGGACGACGCCCGGGCCAACGGCGCGATCCTCACCCTGGTCGGACCCCCGGGCACCGGCAAGACCTCGATCGGCGAGTCGATCGCCCGCGCCCTCGGACGCGAGTTCGTCCGCATCTCGCTGGGCGGTGTCCACGACGAGGCCGAGATCCGCGGCCACCGCCGCACCTACATCGGCTCGATGCCGGGCCGGATCGTCCGCGCCCTGCGCGACGCCGGGACGATGAACCCGGTGATCCTCCTCGACGAGGTCGACAAGGTCGGCGCCGACTGGCGCGGCGACCCCTCCGCGGCCCTGCTCGAGGTGCTGGACCCGGCCCAGAACCACTCGTTCCGCGACCACTACCTCGACGTCGAGGTCGACCTCTCCCAGGTCGTCTTCATCGCCACCGCGAACCTGGTGGACACGATCCCGGGACCGCTGCTGGACCGGATGGAGACGATCGCCTTCGACGGCTACACGACCGCCGAGAAGCTGGCGATCGCGAAGGGCTACCTGCTGCCGCGGCAGCTGACCCGCAACGGGCTGGAGCCCGAGGAGGTCGAGGTCTCCGACGCGGTCCTCGGCAGCGTCATCTCCGAGTACACCCGCGAGGCCGGCGTCCGCCAGCTCGAGCGCGAGCTCGGCAAGCTGCTGCGCGGGGCGGCGACGCGGATCGCCGGCGGCGAGACCGAGCTGCCGATCGTCCTCGACAGCGAGGCGCTGCGCGATGCCCTGGGCCGCCAGAAGTTCTTCCAGGAGTCGGTCGAACGGACGGCGATCCCCGGCGTCTCCACCGGCCTGGCCGTGACCGGGACGGGCGGCGACATCCTCTTCATCGAGGCGACCGCGATGGATGGCGACAAGGGGCTGGTCCTGACCGGCCAGCTCGGCGACGTGATGAAGGAGTCGGCGCGGATCGCGCTCTCCTACGTGCGCGCCCACGCCGAGGAGCTGGGCATCGACCCGGCCGGCTTCGGCCGCGAGTTCCACCTCCACGTCCCCGCCGGGGCGATCCCCAAGGACGGCCCCAGCGCCGGCACGGCGATGACGACGGCGCTGGTCTCGCTGCTCAGCGGGCGGCCGGTCAAGCACACGGTGGGGATGACCGGCGAGGTCACGCTGCAGGGCCGGGTGCTGCCGATCGGCGGCCTCAAGCAGAAGGTGCTGGCCGCCCACGCGGCCGGGCTGACCGAGGTGATCCTGCCCGAGCGCAACCGCGGCGACCTCGACGAGGTCCCCGAGGAGGTGCGCGAGCAGATGACCTTCCACCCGGTGATGAGCGTCGGCGAGGTGCTGGAGCGGGCGCTGGAGCCGGCCGAGAAGGGTGCGGTCGGGGCGGCCGCGTAGGGTGGCCGCCGTGTCGCCGCGCTGCCGCAGCTGTTCGCCGGTGCCGCCCGAGCTGCGGGCAGCGGCCGGCCTGCTCGAGCGCCGCTGGACGATGGCGACGATCTACGCCTGCTCCAGCGGCGCCACCCGCTTCAACGAGTTCCGCCAGTCCCTCCCCGGCGTCTCCCCCACCACGCTCTCCGACCGCCTCGAGCAGCTCGAGGCGGCGGGGATCGTCGAGCGGACCCTGGTCCACGGCCGCCCGCCCCACAGCGAGTACTCGCTGACCGAGCGCGGCCGCCAGCTCGCCGAGGCCGTGGCGGCGCTACTGCAGCACCGCTAGCCGACGCGGTAGAAGAGGTGGGTGACGCCGGGCGCCTCGACGGCGCGCGTCTGCTCCAGCTTCAGGTCGGGACCGACGCCGTCCAAGAGGCGCTCGCCGGCGCCGAGCAGCATCGGCGCCAGGTTGATCTGCAGCTCGTCGACGAGGCCGGCGGCCAGGTACTGGTTGCAGACGTCGGCGCCGCCGGAGATATGCACGTCCCTGTCGCCGGCAGCCTCTTGCGCCTGCGCCAGCGCCGACTCGATCCCGTCGGTGACGAAGGTGAAGGTGGTCTCGCCCAGCACCAGCGGCTCGCGCGGGTGATGGGTGAGCACGAAGACCGGCTTGTGGAAGGGCGGCTCATCGCCCCACCAGCCGTTCCAGGGCTCCGCCTCGTCCCAGGGCCCGGGACCGCCGCCGAACATCTTGCGGCCCATGATGTGGGAGCCGGTCCGCGCCAGGCCTTCCTCCATGACGGCGCTGCTGGGGTTGTGCTCTCCCCCCTCGCGGCCGTGCCGCTTGCGCCAGGCGTCGAGCTGGAGGGCCCATTCGTGCAGCTCCTCCCCGCCCTCGCCGAGCGGTTCGTCGAGGGTCTGGTTCGGCCCGGCGACGTAGCCGTCCAGCGACATCGCGATCTCGATCCTCAGTAGTCCCATGCGCGCACCGTACCCGCGGCGCCCGCGGAAAAACGCCGGGCCGCCCGAAGGCGGCCCGGCCTGGTGCAAAAGCAAGCGGACGTGGGAGTAGTTGTCGGGCGGGACAAGACCCGACTCCCGGCGGCCCGCCGGTGCCCGGGTTGGATTCCACCGGGCGCCCGAACCAGTGCGGCGCCTAGCGGCCCTGCACCTCCAGAGTCCCATCAAGCATGTGAATCAAGTTAGGACCACCTCCTTTCTCTGGTGGAACGATTGAAGCAAACCGGTCAGTCGGGCCGGTGAACGGGTGTAGGCTCGATGCAGGCAGGGCTCAACGAAGGAAGGAGTCCAGATGCCAGCGGAAGCGAAGAATTTCGATTCCCCCGACGAGGTCCGGCCGTTCGAGGGCAACGGTCAGGCCAAGGCGGTCGAGCTATCGGGCCACACGGTCCTCGAAGGCACCTTCGAGCCGGGCTGGAAGTGGTCGCAGAACGTCAAGCCGATCGCCGGCACCGACAGCTGCCAGGTGGCCCACTTCGGCTATGTGAAGTCCGGTGCGATGCGGATCCACATGGACGACGGCAGCGACCTCGACGTCGGACCGGGGGACGTCTTCGTCATCCCCCCGGGACATGACGCGGAGGTCACCGGTTCGGAGGCCTGCGTGATGCTCGACTTCGGGGAGGCCGGCGCGTACGCCAAATCTCACTGACGCTCGCGCGGCAGCGGCGGCGGCGCCGTCCGGTAGCTGGGCGGCGTCTTCGCCAGCCGGATCGGGTTGCGGGTCAGCTCGACCGTGCCGCCGTCCGGGCGCGGCAGGGTCACGGTCGGATCGAGGCCGAGCGAGGTGGCCAGGGCGAAGGCGCCGGCGAGGTCGTTGACCACGCCGGCCGGGACCCGGGCCGCGGTCAGCAGCTCGGCCCACTCGGCGGCCGGACGCGCGGCGAGCAGGCCGGTCAGCTCGGCGCCGAGCGCGTCGCGGTGCTCGACCCGGGCGGGGTTGGTCGCGTACTCGGGGCGCGCCGCCAGCTCGGGAGCGCCGAGCACCTCGCAGAGCGCCGCGAACTGGCGGTCATTGCCGACCGCGAGGACCAGCTCGCCGTCGCCGGTCGGGAACAGCTCGTAGGGGGCGATGCTGGGGTGGCGGTTGCCCATCCGTCCCGGCACGACGCCGGCGACCGTGTACGCGGAGCCCTGGTTGACCAGCGCCGCCAGCAGCGAGGAGAGCAGGTCGACCTCGACCAGCTGGCCCTCGCCGGTCGCGTCTCGGTGGCGCAGGGCGGCGAGGATGCCGACGCTGGCGAACAGGCCGGCGAGGACGTCGACCAGCGCCACCCCGACCTTGGTCGGCTCGCCCTCGGGCCGGCCGGTGATGCTCATCAGCCCGCCCAGGGCCTGGATCAGCAGGTCGTAGCCGGGCAGCTCGGCGCCATGCTCGCCGCTGCCGAAGCCGGTGATCGAGCAGTAGACGAGGCCCGGGTTCTCGGCCGCCAGCGTCGGGTGGTCGAGGCCGAGCCGGGCCATCACCCCGGGCCGGAAGTTCTCGACGAGGACGTCGGCGGCGAGCGCCAGCCGCCGCGCCTCCGCCCGCCCCTCCTCGCGCGCCAGGTCGAGGACCACCGAGCCCTTGTTGCGGTTGACCGCCTGGAAGTAGGTCGCCTCGCCGCGCTCGTCGTAGGGCGGCCCCCAGGAGCGGGTCTCGTCCCCTCCCCCGGGCCGCTCGACCTTGGTCACCGCGGCGCCGAGGTCGGCCAGCATCATCGTCGCGAAGGGGCCGGCGAGGACGCGGGAGAAGTCGAGGACGCGCAGCGGCGCCAGGGCGCCGTCGCCACCTGCTTCCCCGTGCTTCAATGAATCCTCGATTTTCGAAAATCTACCGAACGAGGCCCCGATGACCGCCACCGCCGCCCCCGCCAAGATCGACCCGAGCGACTACCTCGCGATCGACCGCCTGCTCTCCGACGAGGAGCGCGACATCCGCGACACCGTCCGCTCCTTCGTCCGCAAGGAGGTCGTCCCCAACGTCGGCGAGTGGTTCGAGGAGGCGACGATCCCCCGCGAGCTGGCGACGGCGCTGGGCAAGCTAGGCGTGCTCGGCATGCACCTCGAGGGCTATGGCTGCGCGGGCGCCAGCGCCACCGCCTACGGGCTCGCCTGCATGGAGCTGGAGGCGGGCGACTCCGGCGTCCGCAGCCTCGTCTCGGTGCAGGGCTCGCTGGCGATGTTCGCGATCTGGCGCTGGGGCTCCGAGGAGCAGAAACAAGCGTGGTTGCCTCGCATGGCTTCCGGCGAGGCGATCGGCTGCTTCGGGCTGACCGAGCCCGACGCCGGCTCCGACCCCGGCTCGATGCGGACCCGGGCCCGCCGCGACGGCGAGGACTGGATCCTGCACGGGCAGAAGATGTGGATCACCAACGGCTCGCTGGCCGACGTCGCCGTCGTCTGGGCCCACACCGACGAAGGCGTGCGCGGCTTCCTCGTCCCCAAGGGCACGCCCGGCTTCACCACCCAGGACATCCACAAGAAGTTGAGCCTGCGGGCCTCGGTCACCTCGGAGCTGCTGCTCGACGACGTGCGCCTGCCGGCCGACGCCGTCCTCCCCGAGGTCAGCTCGCTGAAAGGACCGCTCTCCTGCCTCAACGAGGCCCGCTACGGGATCGTCTGGGGCGCCGCCGGTGCCGCCCGCGCTTGCTACGAAGCCGCCCTCGAGTACAGCCTCGAGCGGGTCCAGTTCGACAAGCCGATCGCCTCCTTCCAGATCCAGCAGCAGAAGCTGGCGCAGATGGTCCTCGAGGTGAACCGGGCGACGCTGGTCGCCCTGCACCTGGGACGGATGAAGGACGCCGGCACGCTGGCCTCCGAGCACGTCAGCCTCGGCAAGCTCGGCAACGTCAACGGAGCCCTGGAGGTCGCCCGCTCGGCCCGGCAGGTGCTCGGTGCCAACGGGGTCACGCTCGAGTATCCGGTCATCCGGCACATGAACAACCTCGAGTCGGTGGTCACCTACGAGGGCACCGCCGACGTCCACGCGCTGGTGATCGGCGGCGCCGTCACCGGCATCCAGGCCTTCCGGTGAGCGACGGCGCGACGCGCGCGCCGGGGCGTCCCGGCACGACCGCCCAGCACGCGGTCGAGTCGCTGCGGCGGGCGATCGTCGCCGGCGAGCTGCGCCCCGGCGAGCGGGTCCGCCAGGACGAGGTGGCGGAGCGGCTCGGGGTCAGCCTGGCGCCGATCCGCGAGGCGCTGGCGGTGCTCGAGCAGGAGGGCCAGGTCACCTACCGGCCGCGGCGCGGCTACGTCGTCACCGAGCTCGACCTCGCCGATCTCCGCGAGCTCTACGAGCTGCGCGAGCTGCTCGAGGAGCGGGCGGCGCGGCGGGCCCTGCCGCTGCTCGACGAGGACGCCCTGGAGCGGATCGAGCTGGCCGCTCGCGACTGCGTCGCCGCCAGCGAACGGGCCGACGTCGCCGCCGAGCTGGAGGCCAACCGCCGCTTCCACTTCGCCCTCCTCGAAGCGCCCGACAGCCCCCACACGCTGCGCGTGATCCGGCTGCTCTGGGACTCGACCGAAACGTACCGGGCGATGTACTACAACGCGCCGGAGAGCCGGGCCGAGGCGGCGGCGAGCCACCAGCGCATCCTCACCTCGTTGCGCGCCCGCGACGCCGACCGCCTCGTCGCCGAGCTCAACGCCCACCGGGGGCGGGCGCTGGCCCGGCTCGAGGCGATCCTCCCCGGCTAGCCGACCGGGATCGCGACCAGCTTCGATTCGAACGCCGAGCCGTTGCCGTCCTCGAACGAGCAGAACAGGCGCAGCGGGCTGCCCGGAGCCGCAGCGGAGACCGCCTGCAGCGGGACCGGCTGGCGGCTGTTGGCGGCGGGCGACGTCCACTGCACGTCGTCCACCGTGGTCGCGCCAGAGACGAGGCGACATTCGGTTTTCGCCGTGTCCTGGACGGCGAAGAGGTTGGTCTTGGCGCTGATCACATAGGTGCCGGCAACCGAGACCGGGACGGTCAGCAGCAGCTCCTCGTCGCCGTCAGCGATGTTGACGCCGGCCTGGGCGCTGCCGAAGGCGGGCGTGACGATGCCGGCCGGGCCCTGGGCACCGGTGTCGCCCTTGGCGCCGGCCTCGCCCTTGGCGCCGGTCTCGCCCCGCGGACCCTCGGGACCGCGCTGACCGGTGGCGCCCTGCAGCGTCTTCACGGCCGCCGGGGCCAGTTTGTTGAGGGCCAGGGACTTGTTCTTGATCTGCTTGCCGGTGATCGTGCCGCGCTTGATTTCCTTGCCATCGATCAAGCTGCTTGCGGCGGTGGCGGTGCCGGCCAGCGCGGCGAAGACCGCGATCGAGGCAAGCACGGTCGCGGGGCGCGGCAGACGGCGCCGGGGACGTGCGCTCTTACTCATGGGGGTTGCCCTCCTGTGGGGATTTGGACTCTTGGCGTTTGGCGTCCTCGACCAGGCTCGTCAGCACCGCGGCAAGCTCGATCCAGCCCTGGAAGGGCAGCGATCGCCCCTGCTCGTCGCTGACCCGACCCCTGATCGGCTCCTCGAAGGAGGCGATCTCACAGCGGAGGTCGAGCGAGCCCGGAGAGGACATGGCGGCAGCCTCGCCGCGGAGGGCCAGACCGGCATGAGGGACCACCCCCCTGACTACGGCTTTGGGGGGTGGTCCCTCATGC
>CBIHMQ010000057.1:0-10314 GCA_966211075.1 uncultured bacterium | reverse complement strand
ACCAAGAGGTTCGCGGTGTCCCCTCCGGCGTGGAGTGGGATGCGGAACGGGAGGGCCGCGACGATTGCGAGTGGGATCAGCACCGGCCAGCGGCGGAATGCGTACGCCAGGGCGGCGACGGCGGCGGCGCCGATTGCTGCCAGGGCGACGATCCTGCTGGGGTCCCCTCGCAAATCCTCGATCTGGTGGGTGTGCCATTGGTCGCCGAGGATCAGGGTTGGGAAGAGGGCGATGGCGAGGAGCATCGCGGCCGAGCGGGGGCGGCCGGGTGGGAGGAGGATCGCGGTGGCGGTGGCGCCGGCGGCGATGAGGAGGCCGGCGGCGGCTAGGAGGTCGCTCAAGGGGCGAGCTCCTTGCAGGCGCCCGGGTGGCGCTCGCCGCGGTGCAGCTTGATCACGCCGGGCGTGACCAGGGTGCGATCCTGGCCGAGCAGTTTGACGCGCAGCTTGTAGCGGCCGGGCGGGGCGATGCCGTCGTTGCGCATGCGGCCGTCCCAGTAGAAGGTGTGGAACGTGTAGCGCTTCAGGAACCGGTCACGGGCCAAGGTGTAGATGACGCGGCCGCCTGGCTTCACCACCTGCACGGTCCCGTGGTCGGACTGGGTGGTGCGAAAGCGGATGCGGAGGCGGTCGTAGCGGCAGTCGCCGTTGGGGGTGAAGCTGTGGACCCGGGGCGCCTTCGGGTGCAGGATCGGGACGGCGACGAAGGTGGCCTTGTCGAGCACCAGCGGGTCGCGCTTGAGGCGCTGGGACCAGGCGAAGGCGGCGACGGTGGCGAGGACGAGCAGCGCGAAGACGAGGGCGGCCGCGCTAGGCGCTCGTCTCACCTCGGCGCCTCACCCGGCCGCGGCGGCATTGTCCTCGCCGACGATGACCGCCACGTCCGCCCCGGCGGCGACCGATTCGATTTCGGAGCTCATCAGCTCCAGGCTCGGGATCGAGAGGGCTTTGGAGACCTTGCGCGCTTCCGGCTTGTGGCCGCGACGGAACATCACGACGCTTTCTTCGAAGCTGGAGCTGCTGTTGGTGACCGGCCCGAGCTGGAAGTTCTTGCCCTCGACCTTGTCGCCGAAGGTCGCCGCCAGGCCGGGCACGGCGGTGCCGTTGAGGACCGCGACTTCGACTTCGCTGGGGCTGATCTTGGCGACGGCCTGCTTGCCCTGCTTGTTGCCGCCCTTGCCGCCGGCGTCTTCGTCGCCGCCGCTGATCACCAGATAGGCGACCCCGCCGACGACGACGACCAGGACTACGAACAGCGCCACCAGCCAGATCGGTTCGCCGAGCCGGTCGCCGACACCCGAGAAGCGCTGCCGCAGCCGCTCGCCGCGGGTCAGTTCCGGCAGGCCCGCCTCGCGGCGCTGGCGCCGGGTCTCACGCTGCTCGACGGCCTCGCGCTCGGCGGTGCGGCTTTCCTCGAGCCGCCGCAGCTCCTCGGCCCGCTGTGCGGCGACGGTCGAGGTCGCCTCCTTGCGCTCCGCGTCCCGCTCCGGCGCCGAGCCGGCCCACTCGCGCAGGCGTCGGATGTCACGCCCCTGCGAGAAAGAGAGCAGGGCGAAGACGGCGAGGCCCAGGAAAGCGGCCAGGCCCGCGAACGAGCCGATTTGTTCGATCAGCTTCAGCAAAGGCGCCGCGAGAGGCTACTTGTCAGGGACGACCGCCGCCCCGTCGCCGCCCGGCGAGGCGATCATCTCCACCACTCGCTCCGCCAAATTAGCCTCATCGCCGGCCAGCACCAGGTGTTCGAGCGAGTTCAGGGTCGAGTCCACCCACTCGGAGTCCAGCGGGGTCTGGCGGACCGCCCGGTTGATGCGCCGCGCCGCCGTCGGCTGCGCCTGCTCGGCGGTCGCGAACAGCTCCTCGTGCAGCTTCTCCCCCGGCCGCGGCTGCGTGAACTCGATCGCGATGTCCCCTTCGGGCTCGTAGCCGGCCAGCCGGATCATGTTGGCGGCCAGGTCGACGATCTTCACCGGCTCGCCCATGTCGAGCACGAAGACCTCGCCTTTGCCGGCGCCGATGTCGCCGGCACGGATCACCAGCTGCACCGCCTCCGGGATCGTCATGAAGTACCGGGTCATCTCCGGGTGGGTGACCGTGACCGGGCCACCGCGCTCGATCTGGTTGCGGAAGATCGGCACGACGCTGCCCGAAGAGGCGAGGACGTTGCCGAACCGGACCGAGGCGAAGCGCGTCCCCGGGTGCTTGTGCCCGGCCGCCTCGACGATGAACTCGGCCATCGCCTTCGAGGCGCCCATCACCGTCTTCGGGTTGACCGCCTTGTCGGTGGAGATGAGGACGAAGCGCTCGACGTCGGAGGCGGCGGCGGTCTCGGCGGTGGTCCGGGTCGCGATCGCGTTGTTGCGGACCGCCTCCAGCGGGTTGGCCTCCATCAGCGGCACGTGCTTGTAGGCGGCGGCGTGGAAGACGACGCTGGGTTTGAAGCGCTGCATCACCTCGAGCATCCGGTGCGGCTCCTTGCAGTCGGCCAGCACCGCCTCGACGTTGGTGAAGTGGCGCTCGTCGATCATCTCCCGCTCGATTTCGAAGAGGTTGTCCTCGGCGTGGTCGAGCATCACCAGCAGGCGCGGTTTGACCTGGGCGATCTGGCGGCAGAGCTCGGAGCCGATCGAGCCGCCGGCGCCGGTGACGAGGACGATGCGGTCGCGCAGGTAGGCGCCGACCCGGTCCAGCTCGCGGACGATCGGGTCGCGGCCGAGCACGTCCTCGACCCGGACCTCGCGCAGCTGCTTGTTGAGCTGGACGCCACCGCGCAGCAGCTCGAACACGGTCGGCAGGGTGCGGACGCGGATCTCGCGCTCGCGGCAGGCGGCGACGACGCTGGCGCGCAGCGTCCCGGGTGCCGAGGGGATCGCGATCACCGCCTCGTCGGGCTCGGTCTCGTCGAGGATCTTCTCGATCTCCTTGGTCGAGCCGAGCACCTTCAGGCCCAGCATCCGCATCCCCCGCTTGCGCGGGTCGTCGTCGACGAAGCCGATCGCGGTGGCGCCGAGGTTGGGGTTGAGCTGCAGCTCGCGGACGACCATCTGGCCGCCGGAGCCGGCGCCGATCACCAGCATCTCGTGCTTGGGCAGGCGGGCGCCGCGGTTGGGGCGCTCGACGATCAGCCGCACCGCCAGCCGGGCGCCGGCGATCAGCAGCGCGGTGAGGATGAAGTCCATCATCTCGACCGAGCGCGGCAGCGTGTGCGCGAACGGCTTGACGACGGCGAAGATCACGACCAGCAGGGCGCTGGAGACGACGACGGCGCGGAGGATGAGGATGAAGTCCCGCCCGCTCACGTAGCGCCACCACTTCTGGTAGAGCCCGAAGGCGTAGAAGACGGCCAGCTTGCCGAGCACCACGAAGCCCACCGATTGGGCGAACAGCACCTCGTAGCGGTGCGGCATCCCGTGCGGTTCGTCGAGGAAGCGCAGCTGGAACGCCAGGTAGTAGGCGAGCGCGACCAGGCAGGCGTCCGCGGCCAACTGCAGGACCCGGTTGCGATAGACGGGGTGGTTCAACCGGTTCATCGCCGAGCCGAGTCTAAAGGCAGTCCTTAAGTTGGACCCCCTAGTGTTCCGCGTCGCATGCTGATCTTCGCGTCCGTCACGGACTTCTTCCTCGACCCGATCGTCAACGCCGGCACCGACTTCATCGGCACCACGGGGCTGCCCGCGGTCTTCATCCTGATGCTGCTCGAGTCCGCCTGCCTACCGGTGCCGAGCGAGGCGATCATGCTGTTCGCCGGCTCCAGCGTCGCCGCCGGCGACCTGACCCTGTTCGGGGTCGTCGCCGCCGGGGTGCTCGGCAACCTGGTCGGCTCCTGGATCGCCTACGCGGTCGGCTACTACGGCCGCCTCGACCTGCTCGAGAAAAACCGGCTGATCCACGTCAACCCCAAGCACCTGAAATGGGCCGACGACCTGTTCGCGCGCCACGGCGACCCGATCGTCTTCTTCTCGCGGATGCTGCCGATCATCCGCACCTTCATCTCGCTGCCGGCGGGCGTCGCGAAAATGCCGTTCTGGCGCTTCACGGTGCTGACCCTGCTCGGCTGCATCCCCTGGGTGCTGATGCTGGCGCTGGTCGGCCAGGCGGTCGGCGAGAACTGGGAAGAGTGGCGCGACCACCTGCACTACCTCGACTACGCGGTCGTGGTGATCGCGGTGGCCGGGATCGCCTACTGGCTGGTGCGCCGCCGTCGCGGCGGCGGCGGGGGCGGCGAGCCCAAGCCGGACGCCACGCCGGAGCCGGCCGGGAGCGGCGTCGACGCTTGAGCGAGGCGCTGCCGGCCCGGCGCGCGGTCGCGCTGGGGCTCGTCCAGGGCCCGGCCGAGCTGCTGCCGGTCTCCAGCTCCGCCCACCTCGTCCTCGGTCCCTGGCTGGTCGGCTGGGACTGGGAGCAGATCGATCCGGAGCTGCGCAAGAGCTTCGAGGTGGCGCTGCACGCCGGCGCCGCGGCGGCACTGCTGATTGGCCAGCGGCGGGTGATCGGCGAGGAGCTGCGCCAGTTCGAACACCGCCGCGCGATCGTCCTCGCCCTCTCGTTCGTCCCGGCGGCCTTCGTCGGCTACGCCTTCGAGCGCCCGATCGAGCGGCGGCTCGGCGGCCCCCGGGCGACCGCCTTCGGCCTCCTCGCCGGGGCGGCGGCGATGCTGCTCGCCGACACACGGCCGCAGCGGCGCGGCCGTGGCGACGCCACCTACGCCGACGGGCTCGCCCTCGGCGTCGCCCAGGCGGCGGCGCTCGCCCCCGGCGTCTCGCGCAACGGAGTCACCCTGGCCGCCGCTCGCTGGCGGCGCTTCTCGCGCGACCAGGCGAACCTGCTCTCGCGCACCGTGGCGCTGCCGATCATCGTTGGCGCCAGCGCCCTCAAGGGCGCCCGCCTCGCCCGCCGCGGCACCACGCCCGAGGTGCGCCGCTCGCTGGCGATCGGGGTCGGCGCCTCCTTCGCCTCCACCCTCGCCTCGCAGCGCCTGATCGGCCTGGTCGAGCGCGACCGCGCGCTCTGGCCCTACGCGGCCTACCGGGCCGGCTTGGCGGCCGTCGTTCTTTTCAGGCTGCGCCGCTAGTCAAGTGCAAATCCAAATTTTGGATTTATTTGGATGAATTTGGATTTGATTTGGAGACGGTCCCCAACTTGGGCGAGCGCCTGAAAGAATCGACGCCGTGAGCGACGCCTACGCAAAGGCCGGGGTCGACCAGGGCGCCGCCGACTCGGCGGTCGCCGGGCTGGTCAAGGCGCTCGGGGCGATTCAGCTCGGCCGGCCGTCGCGGCAGGTGCCGCTGCCGGGCCACTACGCGAGCGTGATCAAGCTCGACGAGCGGACGGGGATCGCCCTCTCGACGGACGGGGTCGGCACCAAGCTGCTGGTCGCCGAGGAGCTGGGTCGCTACGACACGGTCGGGATCGACTGCGTGGCGATGAACGTCAACGACGTGATCTGCGTCGGCGCCGAGCCGCTGGCGATGCTCGACTACATCGCCGTCGACCGGGCCGACCCGGCGGTCTGCGCGCAGATCGGCGCTGGCCTCGCCCGCGGGGCCGAGCTGGCCGGGATCGAGATCCCCGGCGGCGAGCTGGCCCAGCTCGGCTCGCTGGTCAGCAGCGTCGACGTCTCCGGGGCCTGCGTCGGCACCGTCGCCCTGGACGAGATCGTCGACGGCTCCGCGGTGGCGCCGGGCGACGTCGTCATCGGCCTCCCCTCCTCCGGCGTGCACTCCAACGGCTACACGCTGGCCCGCTCCGCGCTCTCCGGCATCTCCCTGGACGACGACCGGCTCGGCCGGCCGCTCGGCGACGTGCTGCTGGAGCCGACCGAGATCTACGTCAAGCCGATCCTCGATCTGTTGCGCTCCGACGTCGAGGTCCACGGCCTCGCCCACATCACCTCGGGCGGGCTCGGCAACCTGCTGCGACTCGCCGCGGTGGTCGACTACGAGATCGACGCCCCCCTGCCGGTGCCCCCGGTCTTCGCGCTGATCCAGGAGCGCGGCGAGGTCTCCGACGGGGAGATGTACGACGTCTTCAACATGGGCTGCGGCTTCTGCGTCGTCATCCCCGCAACGGCCGAGCGGGAGGCGCTGGCGCTGCTGCGGAGTCACTACCCGACGGCGTCGCGAATCGGCCGAGTCGTCGCCGGCGGCGGCGCGGTGCGGCGAGCCTGAGCGCGACCGCGACGACGGTCGGATCGAGCTGACCGCCGGCCGCGTCCTCGAGCAGGCCGAGGGCCCGCCGTTCGGACATCGGCGGACGGTAGGGCCGCTGGGAGATCAGCGCGTCGTAGGTGTCGGCGACGGCGACGATGCGCGCGCCGAGCGGAATCTCGTAGTCCTGCAGGCCGGCCGGGTAGCCACCGCCGTCGAAGCGCTCGTGGTGGTGGCGGACGATCGCCGTCACCGCGGGGTCGCCGAGCGCTTCGACCATCCGCGCGCCGATTTCGGGGTGGCCCTGGACCGTCGTGTACTCCTCGCCGTTCAGCGGCCCGGGCTTGTCGAGGATCTCGCTCGGGACCTCGCTCTTGCCGACGTCGTGGAGCAGTGCCGCGGTGCGGATCTTCGCCACCATCCCTTCGGCCAGCCCGAGCTCGGCGGCGAGGGCGGCGGCATGGCCTGCGACACGGCGCGAGTGGCCGTGCGTGCTGGGGTGTCGCGCCTCGAGGCGGCGAACCAGTTGACGCAGCTCAGTTGCTCGGTCGTTTCGCGGCAATCGCTCCATAGTTCCCGGTCCCCGCGCATTCAAACATTTTCCACTGCGGATACCCACTATTTGTCTTAAACCCTTTGCATTTTCGACGTTTGTTCGACCGGGTAAATTCGGCACGTCCGTCGTTCCGGCAGGCGGCCGCGCCGCTGGCGCGAACGTCTTCTCGCACCGCGCCCCCGCATCTGGCGAAACCTCTCTCCGCCGCATAACGTTGCCGCCTCCCGCATGAACTCCCGCCCGACCAGCTCGCAGATGATCGGAACCGTGCTCTCCGGCCGCTACCGGCTGGAGGCGAAGCTCGGCAGCGGCGGCATGTCGACCGTCTACCTGGCCCGCGACGAGACGCTCGACCGCGCCGTCGCCGTCAAGGTCATGCACCGCGAGATGTCCGAGCAGGCCGACCAGCTCGAGCGCTTCCGGCAGGAGGCGCGGGCGGTGGCGAAGCTCTCCCACCCCAACGTCGTCGCCGTGATCGACGCCGGCGAGGACGGCGGTCACCCCTACATCGTCTTCGAGTACGTCGAAGGGGAGACCCTGAAGCAGCGGATCAACCGGGTCGGGGCGCTCGACCCGCAGGAGGCGCTCGCCTACGCGATCGAGATCGCCCGGGGCCTCACCGTCGCCCACGCCCGCAACATGGTCCACCGCGACATCAAGCCCCAGAACGTCCTGATCGACTCCGAGGGCCGGGCCAAGCTGACCGACTTCGGGATCTCCCGCCAGCTCGAGCAGGACGGGATGACGGCGACCGGTCGGGTCCTCGGCACCACCGACTACGTTGCGCCGGAGCAGGCGATGGGCCACCCGGTCGACCCCCGCTCCGACATCTACTCGCTCGGCGTCGTCCTCTACGAGATGCTGATCGGCCAGGTCCCCTTCCACGCGGACAGCCAGGTCGGGGTGGCGATGAAACACGTCAACGAAGAGCTGCCCGACGTGCAGCAGCGCCGGCCCGAGGTCTCCGCGGCGGCGGCGCTGGTGGTCGAGCGGGCGACCGCGAAGGAGTCAGCGGAGCGCTACCAGAGCGTCGGCGAGATGATCGACGACCTCTCCACCGCGCTCGAGGTCGAGGCGGCCCGGGCGGGCACGACGACCGGCGAGGCGACCAGCGTCCTCGAAGCGGTGCCGCCGCCGAAGCGCAAGCTCACGACCCGCGCTCGCCTCTCCTGGGCAAAAGTGGCGCTGCTCGTCCTCGTCGCCGGCGGGGCGATCGCCGCCGTGTTGCTGATCAGCAGCGGGGGCGGGGGCGGCGGGGCACTGAAGGGCAAGGGCAGCAAGGTGACGATCGCCTCGGCGACCGACTACGACCCCCAGGGCGATGGCGAAGAGGACCCCGAAACGACGGGCTTCACGGTCGACGGCAACCCGACCGGGACCGCCTGGAGCACCGAGCACTACGACGACGAGCTGTTCGCCGGCACCAAGGAAGGCCCCGACCCCGGCGTCGGCCTTTACGTCACCACCAAGTCGCCAGCGAAACCGAAGGCGATGGACATCCGCACCGGCACCCCAGGCTGGGATGCCCAGATCTACGCCGCCGCCTCCGGCCCCCCCGAAGAACTCTCCGAATGGGGCGAACCGGTCGGCGCCGTCAGCGGCGCCAGCAGCGTCGAAGAGGTCTCCCTCAACGTCACCACCCCCTCCAAGTACTTCCTGATCTGGTTCAACAAGGCGGCCCCCTCCAACGACCAGGAAGGCCGCTACCAGGTCGAGATCAGCGACGTCAAGCTGATCGAATAGCGCCGGCTTGGCGGAGGGTCTCGCCAAGGCGCCGCGAGACCAGCGTCCGCAGGCGGGCGCTCGCGATCCGGTCGATCCATTGCTCGAGCCGCTCGCGGGCGAAGCCGGCGGGAAGCTCGAGCTCGGTGAAGAAAGCGCTGCTCCCAGCGGCCGCGCGCACGTAGACAGTGTCGAAGAGGGCCTTCTCCGGGGACGCCAGGTAGCCGCTCTCGGCGGAGCCGCGGTAGCCCCCGAATAGATCGGGGGAGAGATGGTGCACGTCGTAGACACCGACCGCGGTGGCGATCCGGCGCGAACGGTCCAGCGACGCGACGGACACCTGCCTTGGGATCTGCTCGATCATCTCGTGGGCGGCAAGCGCGGACCACAGCGAGACATAGGCCGGAAACGGGGCGGTCAGGTACGGGGCGATCGCGAACGGCGCGAGGTCGGGATCCAGCGCCCAGAGGCCCCGTCGCAGCCGGCGCAGGAGCGCGGCGTCCTCCATGGCCCGGAGCCGTCTGCCCGCAGTGCCCTGAGTGGTCCCCCATCGCGCCGCCGCCTCGCGCGTCGTCACCACGGGTGGGCCCATCGCTCGCAGGTCGCCATATGCGGCCAGCGCCCTCACCTCGCTTCCTCCAGCTTCCCGGCGACGAAAGTTTGCATCTGAAGCCAGCTCTCTTCGCCGGCATACAGCTCGGTGACGTCGGGGTCGAGAAACGGGAGCACCTGATCCCGGAAGGCCGCGAAGGGAAGCTCCAGAGCCCGGTCGACGGCGCGAGCCAGCAACGTCCGCTCGAGCGCTCCTGCCGCCAGAGGCTGCCGGCGCAGCAGGAGATCCAGGTCGAAAACGTCGCGGGCCTGCGTCTCGGAGCGATCCGCGAGCGCCGCGACCTTCTGCTCGACCGGGGCCCCGCCGACGTAGTGCTGAACGCTCGGCGGCCGCAGCGCATACGGCTCGACGATCTCGCTGGCGATGGGCTCGAGGAGGAACCTGTCGTCGCCGTTGCGGTAGCTGAACTCGATCTTCGTCCGAATCGGCCGGGGCTGCCCGGGGGCCCCGACGGCCACCTTCCACCGCTGCGTGGTCTCGGTCCCCTTCGGGTGGGAGGACTCGACGACGCCGAGATCGGCGGCACGCAGAAGAGCCGCCATCGGCGCTGACGCGAGGATGTCATCGACCTTTTCGGCGAGACGCCACTCGGGAACACCGGTGATGTCGATGTCGATGTCCTCCGAGAACCTGACGCTGCCGAAGAAGAAGCGCAGGTTGGCGCCTCCCTTCAGCACGAAGCGGCTCGGATCGAGGCGCTTCGTGAGTACCTCGAGGAAGGCGATGTGAAAAAGCTCGGCGACCTGGGCTGGACCAAGGGGCGACATACATCAAGAGTACAAGTTACAGGCGGCTTTCGCCTCTAATTTGTACTCTTGATCTAGAACTCGTAGGCGCGTTCGCGGCGGTGGCGCTCGGCGGCGAGCTTGACGAGGCGGTCGCAGAGCTCGGCGTAGGGGATGCCGGTGGCCTCGAAGAGCTTGGCGTAGACGCTGGTGTCGGTGAAGCCGGGCATGGTGTTGATCTCGTTGACGAGGACCTCGTCGCCGGGGCCGACGAAGAAGTCGCAGCGGGCCAGGCCCGAGCAGCCGGCGAGCTTGAAGACCTCGACGGCGAGGGCGCGGACCTTGCCGGTCAGCGCCTCCTCGAGGGGTGCCGGGACGCGCAGCTCCATGCCGCCCTCGGTGTACTTGGCCTCGAAGTCGTACCAATCCGCGTGGGTGATGATCTCGCCCGGCAGCGAGGCCTGCGGGTCCTCGTTGCCGAGCACCGAGCACTCGACCTCGCGGCCGTCGGCGGCGGCCTCGACGATCACCCGGGGGTCGTGGCGCAGGGCCAGCT
>CBIHMQ010000056.1:0-10351 GCA_966211075.1 uncultured bacterium | reverse complement strand
GTGCTGCTGATCTTCCTGATCCTCCTGCACTCCGGGAAAGACGCCGGCCTCTCCGGGGCCTTTGGCGTCGGCGGTGGCGGCAGCTCGATCGGCGGCGGCTCGATGGTCGAGCGCAACCTCGACCGCGCCACGGTCATCGTCGCGATCGTCTTCGCGCTCAACACCTTCGTCCTCCTGAAGATCTAGCGGGCCCCGCTGCCCGTTCCCCTTGTCGCTTGTAGCCCAGGGGGCTACAAGGAACAGCACGAACCGCTTCCCGGACGGTCAATTCATGCTGTCCTGTAACTGTGGTTGACAAATTGGCTATATGTGTCAACCTCCCGTACTCGGGATAGGAATTTGACAAGGAGGAGCAGGGTGGAGGCTCACGCCGAACACGCGCATCACCACCACGATCACGACGACGTCGATCTCAACCCGGCGGCCTGGAGCGATGGGAAGCGCTACGCATGGCTGCTCGGGATCGTCGTGCCGCTGGCGCCGTTCATCGCCTGGGGGGCGGTCTCGCTGACCGGCTGGGGCGGCTTCTACTTCTTCGGTCCGCTGCTGGTCTTCGTCGCCTTCCCGATCCTCGACATCGTCATCGGCATGGACTCCTCGAACCCGCCGGACAGCGTCCTCAAGTGGCTCGAGCAGGACCGCTACTACCGCTGGTGCACCTACCTCTTCATCCCGGTCCAGTACGGCGGCCTCGTCCTCGCCTGCTACCTGTGGTCGAACGGCGGCCTCTCGACGATCGAATCGATTGGGCTGGCGCTGACGATGGGCGTGGTCGGCGGGATCGCGATCAACACCGCCCACGAGCTCGGCCACAAGCGCGACGACATGGAGAAGTGGCTGAGCCGCGTCGCCCTCGCCCAGACCGGCTACGGCCACTTCTTCATCGAGCACAACCGCGGTCACCACGTCCGCGTCGCCACCCCCGAGGACCCGGCCAGCTCGCGGCTGGGGGAGAGCTTCTGGGCCTTCCTGCCGCGGACCGTCGCCGGCAGCCTCAGCTCCGCCTGGGGGATCGAGGCGAAGCGGCTCGACCGGCTCGGCAAGTCGCACTGGAGCATCCACAACGACATCCTCAGCGCCTGGCTGATGACGGTGGGCCTGTTCGCGGTCCTGGCGATCGCCTTCGGCCCGGTCGTGCTGCCCTACCTGCTGGTCCAGGCGGTGCTCGGCTTCTCGCTGCTGGAGGTCGTCAACTACCTCGAGCACTACGGGCTGCTGCGGCAGAAGAAAGAGGACGGCCGCTACCAGCGCTGCATGCCCGAGCACAGCTGGAACAGCAACAACGTCGCCTCCAACGTGCTGCTCTACCACCTGCAGCGCCACAGCGACCACCACGCCAACCCGACCCGCCGCTACCAGGCGCTGCGCCACGTCGACGAAGCGCCGCAGCTGCCGACCGGGTACGCGGGGATGATCGTGCTGGCCTGGATCCCGCCGCTCTGGCGCCGGGTGATGGACCCGATCCTGGTCGACCACTACGAAGGCGACCTGACCCTCGCCAACATCCAGCCGAGCAAGCGCGAGAAGATCCTCGCCCGCTACGGCGGCTCCGGCGGAGCGGCCTCGTGAGCGCCTTCCGCTGCCCCGGCTGCGGCTACGTCTACGACGAGGCGGAGGGACACCCGCGCGAGGGCTTCCCGGCGGGGACGCCGTGGAGCGAGGTCCCCGACGACTGGGCATGCCCGGACTGCGGGGTTCGCGACAAGGTCGACTTCGAGCCGGTGGGCGAGGACGGATGACCGCCGCCGGTGCGACGATTGCCCGCGTGGCGGGCGCGCGTACCCCTTACCCCGAGGCTGCCCGGGAGCTGCTCCGGCAGACCCTGTTCGGCGCTGCTCGCGACCAGCTCGAGCAGAGCGCCTGGTCGGAAATCACGATGTCCGACATCGCCGCCGCGGCCGGGGTCAGCCGCCAGACCCTCTACAAGGAGTTCGGCAACCGCAACGAGTTCGGCCTCGCCTTCGTGATCCACGAGGGCGAGCGCTTCCTCGACGACGTCGAGGCGGCCGTCAAGCAGCACCTCGACGACCCGCGGGCGGCGGTCGGCGCCGCCCTCGAGCTCTTCCTCCGCACCGCGGGCGAGGACCCGCTGATCCGGATCCTGCTCAGCGACGACGGCACCGGCGGCATGCTGCCCTTCGTCACCACCCAGGGAATGCCGGTCGTCGCCTGGGCCACTGCGCGCCTGGCGGCGACGATCGAGGAGGGCTGGCCACAGGCCAGCGACGCCGACGTCCGCCTGCTCGCCGAGTCGCTGGTGCGGCTGGCGATCAGCTACATCACGGCGCCGAGCGAGTCGCCCGAGGCGACCGCGGCCTCGGTCGCCGACCTGCTCGGCCCGTTCATCGACCACGCCCTCGGCACTTAGGCCGGCTGCTCGGCGGCGCCCGCCCGCAACGGCGCCTCGCCCTTGATCAGGTCGGCGGCGCGCTCGGCGATCGCGATCACGGGGGCGTTGGTGTTGCCGCGCGGCACCGTCGGGATCACCGAGGCGTCGACCACGCGCAGCGCCTCCAGGCCCTCGATCCGCAGCTCGGCGTCGACCACCGAGCCGATCGCGCAGGTCCCGACCGGGTGGTAGATCGGGAAGGTGGTGCGGGCGACGTGGGCGCGGATGTCGTCGTCGGAGTCGCTGGCCGGGCCGGTGTGGGGCTCGGCGCAGTAGGGGCGCATCGCCGGCTGGGCGCAGATCTCGCGGGCCAGCCGGACGGCGGCGATCGCCCGGGCCATGTCGTCCTCCTCGGCGTAGAAGCCGTTGCGGACGACCGGCTTCGCGGTCGGGTCCTTGGAGGCGAGCCGGACCGAGCCGCGGCCGCGCGGGGTGAGCAGGCAGGGGGAGACCCAGACGCCGTGGGCCTCGGGGTCGCCGAGCCCCTCTTCGACGATCTGCAGCGCCGCGACGTGGAACTGCGTGTCCGGCGCCTCGGCACCGGCCTCGACCCGGGCGAAGCCGCCCGACTCGGCGAGGTTGGAGGCGAAGGGACCGGTCTGGGAGGCGGCGAACTCCTCCATCGCCGCCGGCTCCAGGGCCAGCAGCAGGCTCTCCGGCTCCGGCGTCGTCCAGACTTCGTAGCTGGCCGGGTGGTCGCTGAGGTTCTCGCCGACTGCCGGCTGGTCGAGCAGCACCTCGACTTCGCGCATCGCCAGGTGCTCGGCCGGGCCGACGCCGGAGAGCATCAGCAGCTGCGGCGAGTTGTAGGCGCCGCCGCAGAGAATCACCTCGCGCTCGGCCCGCAGCTCCTGCGCCTGGCCGAGCTGGCTGGCCTCGACACCGACCGCGCGCTTGCCCTCGAAGAGGATCCGGTCGACCCGCATGTACGGCATCACGGTCAGGTTCGGCCGCTCGATCGCCGGGTGCAGGTAGGCGACGGCGGCGCTGGCCCGCAGGCCGCCGCGCTGGGTCAGCTGGTACATCCCGACCCCGTCCTGCTCGGCGCCGTTGAAGTCCTCGTTGCGGGGCAGGCCGGCTTCGACCCCGGCCTCGACGAAGGCGGGGGTGATGCGGTTGCCGGAGCGCTGGTCGGAGACCGGTAGCGGCCCCCCAACCGCGTGCCACTCGGAGGCGCCGCGCTCATTGTCCTCGGCGCGCAGGAAGTACGGGAAGAGGTCGTCCCAGCCCCATCCAGGGAGATTCCAGCCGTCGTAGTCGGCCCGGTTGCCGCGGATGTAGATCATCGCGTTGACCGAGGAGGAGCCGCCAAGGACGCGGCCGCGGGGGAGGGGGAGGCGGCGGTAGTCGCAGCGCGGTTCCGGTGCCGAGTCATAGTCCCAGTCGACCTCGGTCCGGGCCAGCTTCAGGTAGCCGAGCGGGACGTGGACGTTCTCGTTGACGTCCGGGGGCCCCGCCTCCAGAAGCAGCACGCTGGTGTCCGGGTCCTCGGAGAGACGCGCCGCCAGCACGCACCCGGCCGAGCCCGCTCCGACGATCACGTAGTCGTACATCGGGGACCTCCTCCTCGTTCGCGCCGGCCGTTCCCATGTGGCCGCTCCGAAAGAGCCTAGCTCGGCCCTGGCCGCCTGGCCAGTCGCATTCGCGGTCAGAAAACGCCCCTATAGGGACCTCAATCGTTCGGTTACGCTGGCGGTGTGGCCGGCGAGCACCCCCTGCGTGCGCTGGAAGCCTGGATCGAGGAGGCGCGGGCGGAGGGGCTGGCGCAGCCGGCCTCGGTCGCCTTCGTGACGGTCTCGCCCGACGGCCAGCCCTCGGCGCGGACGGTGAACCTGAAGCGGTTCGAGCCGGAGGCGCTGCTCTTCACCTCGGCGCTCTGGACCCGCAAGGCGCGCGACGTCGAGGCCGACCCGCGGGTCTCGCTGCTCTTCCACTGGCCCTCGCTGGGCCGCCAGGTGCACGTTGCCGGCGAGGCCGAGCTCGCCGACCGCGCCCTCGCCGCCGAGCTGTTCGAGGAGCGCGACCCGCTGCATCGCTTCCAGACCGTCGTCTCCCGCCAGGGCGAGCCGATCGAGAGCCTCGAGCCGCTGCGCGACCGCCTCGCCCACCTGGCCCAGGTCCAGGAGTCGCCGCCGGCCTGTCCGGAGGACTGGGGGGCGCTGCGGGTGCGGCCGCGGATCGTCGAGCTCTGGGAGGAAGCGCCGGACCGCCTCCACGAGCGGCGGCTCTTCGAGCGCGACGGCGAGGGCTGGTCGCTGACGCTGCTCTCGCCCTAGCGGGCCAGGGCGGCGCCCAGCTTCGGCAGCACCTCGCGGCCGTAGACGTCGATAGCCGCGTGCGGGTCGGCGCCGGAATTGTTCATCAGGGCGACGCTGGTGGCGCCCATCCGTTCGACCTCGCGGATCCGCTCGGCGTGCTCGCCGGGGTCGGCGGAGATGATCATCGCCTCGCGCAGGTCCTCGTCGCTGACCTGCTCCTTGCCGCGCTCCTGCATCGCCGCCGGGTCGTGCCAGTCCTCGACGTAGAACTCCTGCGGCTGCGAGCCCTTCCAGGGGCGGGCGCCCTCCAGGGCGGCGGCGTCGTCCCGGGCCCAGGAGAAGGCGGCCTGGAGGACGATCTCGCCCGGCTCGCGGCCGGCGTCCTCGGCGCCGGCACGGTAGGCCTCGATCACTTCCGGGGCCGATTCGGGATCGGCGAGCGTCCAGACGCCGTCGGCGAGGCGTCCCGCGATCCGGGCCGAGCGGGGCCCGAAGGCGGAGACGTAGATCGGCGGGCGGCGGTCCGGCAGGGTGTGGAGCTTGGCCCCGTCGGTGGCGAAGTGCTCGCCTCGCTCGCTCAATTCCTCGCCCTCGAAGAGCGCCAAGATGATCTTCAGCGCCTCCTCCATGCGCTCGACCTGCTGGCCCACCGGCGGCCACCTAGCGCCGAGCGGCGACTCGTTCAGGGACTCGCCGGAACCGAAGCCGAGGAACGGGCGGCCGGGGAACATCTCCTCCAGCGTCGACCAGGCCTGGGCGATCAGGACCGGGTGGTAGCGCGGCCCCGGCGGCGTCACCCCGGTCCCAAGCGCGACCCGCTCGGTGACGGCACCGGCGGCGCCGAGCCAGACCCAGGCGTTGCCGGACTCGCCGCCGTCCCACCAGGGCTGGAGGTGGTCGCTGCAGCCGACCCCGTCAAAGCCGGCCCGCTCCGCCTCGATCGCCTGCCGCAGCAGGTCCGAGGGCCGGAACTGCTCGTGGGCGCAGAAGTGGAAGTAGCGCATGGCCCTGCGGCTACCCAGGCACAGGCGGGACCGAAACAGGACGCCGGGCGCGGCCCCGGTCACGCCTCAGAGTGGCCAGAAGCGGCTCACCTCGGCGGCCGCGCCCGGGGTCAGCTCGTGCTCGGCCGGCACCGAGACCGCCTCGCCGTCGCCGGCCAGGGCAGCCATCGTCGCCGCGACCGAGGCGGCCAGGGCAGCCGGTTCGTAGCCGCCCTCCAGCACCGCGCCGATCGGCACCCCGCTCGCCCGGGCCAGGTCACGGACCTGGCATGCCATCCGCGCGAATGAGCTGGCCTCCAGCCGGCAGTCGGCGAGCGGGTCGGCACGGTGGGCGTCGAACCCGGCCGAGATCAGGATCAGGTCGGGAGCGAAGCTCGTCGCGACAGGCAGGACGACGTGCTCCAGCAGCGAGAGCCAGATCTCGTCCCCTGCACCGGCCGGGACCGGCAGGTTGATCGTGTACCCCTCGCCCTCACCGATCCCGAAGTCCTCGGCGGCCCCGGTCCCCGGGTAGATCCGGCCCTGGTGGATGCTGACGAAGAGCACGTCCGCCCGCTCGCGGAAAGCGGCGGCGGTCCCGTTGCCGTGATGCACGTCCCAGTCGAGCACGAAGACCCGCTCGGCCCCGAGCTCCTCGATCGCCAGCGCCGCCGCGACCGCGATGCTGTTGAAGAGACAGAAACCCATGGCCCGGTCAGGCTCGGCGTGGTGCCCCGGCGGCCGCAGCCCGCAGAACCCAACCCTTGCCTCGCCCCCCAGCAGCGCCCGCACCATCGCGCAGGCGCCCCCGGCCGCGTGCAGCGCGGCCTCGTAGGAGGCCGCCACCGCATACGTGTCCCCGTCGATCGCCCCGCCACCGCCCGCACAGAGCCGCCGGACCTCGGCGACGTGCCGAGCGCTGTGCACCAGCTCCAGCTCGGCCTCGCTCGCGGCAGGCGCCTGCCGTCGCTCCCAGCCGAGCCAGTCCCGAGCCGCCAACTCCCGCTCGATGGCCACCAACCGCCCAGGCGCCTCCGGATGCCCCGGCATCACCGTCGCCGGATCGTGCGCGAGGCTGCTGGGGTGGTGGAAGTAGAGCACCGCGGAGAATCTAGCCGGGGTCCGGCGCCGCCTGGTGCCGTACGATGATGCGTATGACCCGCACCACCGTTGATGTCGATGATCGAGCTCTCGATGCCGCGCGGCGCGAGCTGGGGACCAAGGGCCTTAGCGAGACGGTCAACGCAGCGCTGCGCGATGCCGCTCGGCGTCGAATCCTGAAGGGGTTCGACGTGGTCCGGGACATGGATGGGACGCCGCAGGAAGTCGCGGCCGGCCGCGAGCGCGGCTGAGTGGCGTGGCCAAGCTGAAGCTGCCGCCGCTGGATCGACCGGCGCTGTTCGACACTGGCGCTTGGACGTGGGCCAGGGACCGCCGCTTCCCCGAGTTGGCGACATGGTTCAACGAGGCGGTCGAGGCGGGTCTGGTCCTGGTCTGCGATCTGGTGATTCTCGAGCTGACCCGCCTCGCGCCCAACGGGCGGCGCGCGCGTGAGGTCGCCGATCGCCTCGCGGCCTTCGAGGCACTGCCGATGCCGGTTGAGCTTTGGGCGCGGTCGAGGGAGACTCAGCTGGCCCTGGCCGCGAGCGGCGATCATCGTCGCGTTCCCCCCGCCGACCTTCTCCTCGCAAGCACCGCCGAAGTGGCTGGGGTGAGCTTGATCCACTACGACCGCGACTACGAGCGGATCGCTGCGGTCAGCGATCTCCAGCACCGGTGGCTGGTGAATGACGGAGATCTGGCTGAAATAGCGAAAACCCCCGACTAGCGGGGGTTTTCACAATGCGGCTGAATGGAGTCGAACCATCACGGGTGTTTCCACCCACAAGGCCCTCAACCTTGCGCGTCTACCAGTTCCGCCACAGCCGCGGGGGACGGCGATTCTAGATGGTTGGGGCTTGAAGGGGCTCGGCTGGGGCGGAAGCCGCGTCTTGCGGGTATCCGGGGCAGGCGGTAGGCTTTTCGAACAGGTGTTCGAACGCGCCCGCACCCGGCATGGAGGAATGAAGACGAGCGATGGTTGACCTGGATCTGACCAAGCGGCAGAAGGAGATCTTCGACTTCATCGGCAAGTACGCCGCCAAGACGGGGTATCCGCCGACGGTGCGGGAGATCGGTAAAGCGGTGGGGCTGCACTCGTCCTCGACGGTCCACGCCCATCTGGCGAATCTGGAGAAGATCGGGCTGCTGAAGCGCGATCCGTCGAAGCCGCGGGCTATCGAACTGCTCTTCGACAAGGCAAAGAAGACGATCCGCCCGGAGAACGGGTTTCCGCTTGTTGGGCAGGTCGCTGCCGGTGCTCCGATCCTCGCCGAGGAGAACATCGAGGAGTACCTCGAGATCCCCGACGTGATCGGCGGCGAGGAGGGCGACTACATCCTCCAGGTGCGCGGCGAAAGCATGAAGGACGCCGGCATCCTCGAAAGCGACTACGTGATCGTCCGCCCGGCCGACGACGCCAACGACGGCGAGATCGTCGTCGCCCTGATCGGCGAGGAGGCCACCGTCAAGCGGTTCTTCCGCGAGAAGGACCACATCCGGCTCCAGCCCGAAAACGAGGAAATGGAGCCGATCCTCACCACCGAGGCCCGCGTGCTGGGCAAAGTGGTCGGCGTCTTCCGCGCCGTCTGAGCGCTACTTCGGCCAGCGGCCGGACTCGATCAGCTTCTTGTAGCGCCGCTGTTTGCGGCGGGCGTCCCACATCACGGCCGGCAGCAGTCGCAGGCCGAGGCGGGGGAAGAGGTCGAAGACGCGGAGCAGCGGGCCGCGCCAGCGGGGGATGACGTGGACGGGGCGGGGGCTCTCGGTGAGGCGGCCGACCTCGCGGGCCACCTGCTCGGGAGTGAGGAGGTGGCCGGAGAAGGAGCCTGCCGCGTCGGGGTCGTCGAGCTTGTCTTCCAGCATCGGGGTCCAGATGCCGTCCGGGCAGACGGCGGAGAGCTCGATGCCGCGGTGGCCGGCGCGGCGGAGGTCGAAGAGGGTGCCGAGGGTGAAGGCCATCGCGGCGTGCTTGCTTGCCGAGTAGGCGACCTCGCCGGGGGCGGCGACGATGCCGGCCAGGGAGACGACGTTGACGACGTGGCCGCGGCCGGCCGGGATCATCTGCTCCAGGGCGGCGACGGTGCCGTTCATCGTCCCGGCGGCGTTGATCGCCAGCATCGCGCCGCGGGTCGGCTCGTCCTGCTCCCAGCTCAGGCCGGTGGCGAGGATGCCGGCGTTGTTGACCCAGAGGTCGAGGCCGCCCGGGGCGGCGATCTCGCCCGCCAGTGCCCGGCAGGCCGCCTCGTCGCGGACGTCGAGCGGGGAGGAGGTGGCGCTGCCGCCGATCTCGGCCGCGACCCGGGCCGACGCCTCGGCGTCGACGTCGGTGACCCGCACCGCGTAACCACGGCCGGCCAGCTCCAGGGCGATCGCGCGGCCGAGGCCGCCGCCGGCTCCGGTGACCACCGCCGTGCGCATGGCCGCCACCATATCCGGCCGCGATTTGGCTCCTGGCGGCGAGCGGCGTACCATCGAGGGGCGGGCCGAGCGGACCGCGGGGGGAGAGAAAACCCCTCGAGGAAAGTCCGGACACCACAGGGCAGGGCGGTGGGTAACGCCCACCCGGGGAAACCCGCGGGAAAGTGCCACAGAAACACACGGCCGATGGCGCGGCCACACGTGAGTCGCGTACAGGCAAAGGTGAAATGGTGCGGTAAGAGCGCACCGGCGTCGCGGTGACGCGGCGGCCAGGCAAACCCCGCCCGGTGCAAGGCCAAGCAGGACCGTCGACCCGGCTCGGCGAGGTCCAGGTAGGCCGCATAGATAGATGGCCGCTCAAGACAGGATCCGGCTTACAGGCCCGCTAAAGGAGAGGCCCCGCGAGGGGCCTCTCCCATTTCTCCGGGCCCAGCGTGGCCGCGACATCTTTTGCTGTCTTAGCGTTTGCTAATCTGGCGCCAACTTCCGCTGAATCTTCGCCACATAACGCGAAGAGCGGGGGGCCCAATCAGTTGGGGCGAATCGCAGGCATCTGCCGCGTAGCGCAGCTCTTTCAGCGCGAGCCCGTCAGCTAACCCCGCAAGCGCATGGAAAGAGACATGCAGCTACTCCGAAACCGCCTTGCGCGGCAAACCCATTTCTCGGCGCTGATCGCGCTGGCGCTCCTTGCCGTCGCGGCGATGCCCGCGCAGGCCGCCACCGGCGGCGCCACCGCCTCCTCCGGCTTCGCCGTCGAGCTTCCGGAAAGCTCGGAACTCGCCTTCGGGCCGACCCGCACCGCCGGTGCCAGCTGGTACGGACCCGGCCTCTACGGGCGACAGACCGCCTGCGGCCAGACCCTGCGCGCGACGACGATCGGCGTCGCCCACCGCAGCCTGCCCTGCGGCACCCCGGTCAGGTTCACCTACAACGGCCTCAGCGTCGTCGCCGCCGTGATCGACCGCGGCCCCTTCGTCAAAGGCCGGGCCTGGGACCTCACCGCCGCCGCCAGCGACGCCCTCGGATTCGAAGGCGCCGGCAAGCTGCGCTACGCGGTCGCGCTCGAATACGCGCGTTCCGGCGCCGGCCGCTGAACGCCCGGGACTGCCGAGCCGACCAGGCGGCTACTCTCCCCCGCAAAGCAAGAGCTTTCACGAGAGGAGCAGTGGTATGTCGAGGTCTTTCCGAGGAGCGTTCTCCGC
>CBIHMQ010000055.1:0-10364 GCA_966211075.1 uncultured bacterium | reverse complement strand
GCCCACTTCCCGCTGCTCGAAGACCCCGAGGGTCTGGCGGCGATCCTCGCCGATTTCCTGGCGACGACTCGGCCGGTCCGGATCGACGACTCCAGCTGGGGGTCGGTGATTGCGGGCCGGGCCCGTGGCAGGCTGAGGTCGGTTGCATGACCTGTACTCTCCCCCGTGAAAGAGAACGCGAGTTCTGAAAGCAATTGGCTGCCAACCGGGCAGCCGGAGGTAACAACTAAATGAGCATGTTTGACGTAAGCCGGGTTTCGGTGGATGTCGGCGATAGCCAGATTTCCTTCGAGACGGGCAAACTCGCGAAGCAGGCGGGTGGCGCGGTCGTGGTTCGGGCCGGCGACACGATGGTGCTCTGCACCGCAACCGTCGGCAGCCTGCGCGACGTGGACTTCCTTCCGCTCACCGTCGACATCGAGGAGCGGATGTACGCCGCCGGCAAAATCCCCGGCTCCTTCTTCCGTCGCGAGGGCAAATCCAGCGAGAAGGCGACGCTGACCGCGCGCATGATCGACCGTCCGATCCGCCCGCTCTTCCCCAAGGGCTGGCACTACGAGACGCAGCTGGTCGCGATCCCGATGTCGGTCGACCAGGTTCACCCCTACGACATCCTCGCCATGAACGGCGCCTCGGCGGCGCTGGCGATCTCCCCGGTCCCGGTTGCCGCCCACGTCGGCGCGGTCCGGATCGGCAAGCTCGACGGCGACTTCGTCGTCAACCCCGACGAGGAGACCCACGAGGAACTGGACCTGGACCTGATCGTCGCCGGCACCGACGAGGCGATCCTGATGGTCGAGGCCGGCGCCAGCGGCGTCACCGAGGCCGAGATCCTCGACGCCCTTGACATCGCCCACGGCGAAATCAAGAAGCTCTGCGCCGCGATGGAGGAGCTGCAGCAGAAGGCCGGCAAGGAGAAGATCGCGCACGAGGAGCCGCGGCTCGACGCCTCCCTGCTCGACCAGATCCGCTCCGAGTACGGCCAGGCCCTGGTCGACGCGATCGCCACCGAGGGCAAGCTCGAGCGCTACGAGGCGATCGACAAGGTCAAGGACGACGTGGTCGCCAAGTTCGCGCCCGAGGACGAGAGTGCGGATCGCGTGGCTGAGGTCAAGTCCGCTTTCGGCTCGATCGAGAAGGACATCATCCGCAAGGCGATCGCCGTCGACAAGAAGCGTCCCGACGGCCGCGCCCAGGATGAGATCCGGCCGATCGAGTGCGAGGTCGACATCTCCCCGCGCGTGCATGGCTCGGCTCTGTTCACCCGCGGCGAGACCCAGATCCTCTCCAACGTCGCTCTGGGCACGACGCGGATGGACATGCGGATCGACACGCTCGGCCTGCAGACGACCAAACGCTTCTGGCACCACTACAACTTCCCGCCCTTCTCGGTCGGGGAGGCCGGCTTCATGCGCGGCCCGAAGCGCCGCGACATCGGTCACGGCGCCCTCGCCGAGCGTGCCCTGCTGGCGACGGTTCCCGACGAAGAGTCGTTCCCGTACGTGATTCGCGCCGTCTCCGAGACGCTCGAGTCCAACGGCTCCTCCTCGATGGGCTCGGTCTGCGCCTCCTCGATGGCGCTGCAGGCCGCGGGAGTCCCGGTCAGCGCACCGGTCGCCGGCGTCGCGATGGGCCTGATCAAGGAGGGTGACGACTACATCGTCCTCACCGACATCGCCGGCGTCGAGGACCACCTCGGCGACATGGACTTCAAGGTCGCCGGCACCAAGGACGGGATCACCGCCCTGCAGATGGACATCAAGATCACCGGCGTCACCTTCGAGATCCTCGAGGACGCGCTGGAGCAGGCGCTGAAGGGCCGCCAGTTCATCCTCGGCAAGATGGCCGAGGCAATCGACGGGCCGCGGGAGAAGCTCTCCCAGCACGCCCCGGCGATCGAGTCGATCAAGATCGACCCGGAGAAGATCGGCGCCGTGATCGGCAAAGGCGGCGAAACGATCCGCGCTCTCTGCGAGGAGTTCGAAGCGGAGATCGACGTCGAGGACGACGGCACGGTGCGGATCTACGCGCCGACCGGCGAACTGGTCGACGCCTGCGTCGCCCGCATCGACTCGATGACCCGCGAGGCGGAAGTCGGCGATCGCTACAACTCGGCCAAGGTCGTGAAGACGACCACCTTCGGCGCCTTCGTCGAGCTGGTCAAGGGCACCGACGGCCTGCTTCACATCTCCAACGTGAAGCCGGGCGAGCGGGTCGACTCCGTCGACGACGTCCTCACCGCCGGCGAGGTGATCGACGTCACCGTGGTCGAGGTCGACAAGGAGCGCGGCCGGATCGGCCTGCGCCTCTCCAGCGACCCCTCCGTCGAGGGCAAATCGCCCGAGGAGCTGGCTTCGGTCGGCTCCGGCGACGGCGGCCGACGCAACGGCGGCGACCGCGGCGGCGACCGCGGTGGTCGTGGCGGTCGCGACGGGCGGCGCCGCGAACGCGAGCGTCGCGGGTAGCTCAGTGCCTGAAGCGAAGCTGACCGAGCTCGGCTCGGGCGTCCGGATCGTGACCGAGGAGGTTCCCTCGGTCCGCTCCGTGGCGCTCGGGCTCTGGGTTCGGACCGGTTCCCGCGACGAGACGCCGGCCCAGGCCGGCGTCTCGCATTTCCTCGAGCACCTGCTGTTCAAGGGGACGGCGCGCTACTCGGCGATTGAGATCTCCGAGCGCTTCGACGGCCTCGGCGCCTCGGTCAACGCCGCCACCGGCAAGGAGACGACGCACCTGCACGCGCGTTTCCTCGACGAGCACACCGAGGACGTCTTCGACCTCCTCGCCGAGATGCTGCTCGCCCCGACCTACCCCGAAATCGACTCCGAGCGCCAGGTCGTGCTGGAGGAGATCGCGATGTACGAGGACGAGCCGCAGGACCGCGTCCACGACGTCCTCGCCGAGGCCGTCTTCGGCGCCCACCCGCTGGGCCGCCGGGTGCTGGGGGAGGCCGAGGTGATCGCCTCGATCCCGGTCCCGAACATCGAGAGCTACCGCGAGGCCCGCTACACGGGCGCGCAGATCGTCGTCGGGGCCGCCGGCCACCTCGACCACGACCGCATCGTCGCCCTGGCCGAGAAGCTGGTCGCGCCGCCGGCTGGCGGCGATGGCGCCGGCCCGGAGGTGGCGCTCGACGGCGGCGGCCGGTTCTGCTTCCACCAGAAGGAGACCGAGCAGTACCACATCTGCTTCGGGGCGCCGGGCCTGCGCCGCGAGGACGAGCGCCGCTACCCGCTGGCGGTCCTCGACGCGATCTTCGGCGGTTCGACCTCCTCGCGGCTGTTCCGCGAGGTGCGCGAGAAGCGCGGGCTCGCCTACTCGGTCGGCTCCTACAACGAGCAGTTCACCGACCAGGGCCTGGTCGCGACCTACGTCGGCACCCGCGAGGACAACGTCGAGGAGGCCTGCGCGATCATCGGCACCGAGCTGGCCCGGCTGCGCTCGGAGCCGGTCTCGGCCGAGGAGCTGACCCGGGCCAAGGAGAGCGTCAAGGGCCGCCTCGTGCTCTCCTCCGAGTCGACCGCGGCGCGGATGACGCGGATCTCGCGGGCGACCTTGTTCGGGCTGCCGATCGAAAGCCTCGACGAGATGCTCGCCAAGGTCGACGCGGTGCAGGTCGACGACCTGACCGCGCTGGCCAGCGAGCTGTACGGCGCCGAGCGGCTCTCGGCCGCCTGCGTCGGCGGCGACGAGGACCACTTCCGGCGAGCGCTGGCCCCGGTCAGCGAGGCCCTGGCGGCGGCGTGATCAAGGTTGCCGTCGCCGGCGCCGCCGGCAAAATGGGCCAGGCCGTCTGCGAGGCGGTCGACGGGGCCGAGGACACCGAGCTGGTCGGCCGCGTCGACCCGGCCCTGGGCGTCGAGCTGGCCGACGTGCTGGGCGACGCTGACGTCGTCGTCGACTTCACCGTCCCCGACACGGCGCTCGGCAACGTCCGCGCCTGCCTCGAGGCCGCTGTGCACAGCGTTGTCGGCACCACTGGCTTCGACCTCGATGCCGCTCGCGCCGCCGCCGAGGCTTCGAGCGCCAACTGCTTCGTGGCTCCCAACTTCGCGATCGGGGCGGTGCTGCTGATGGAGGTCTCGCAGACGATCGCCAAGCACATGCCGGAGTGCGAGATCGTCGAGCTCCACCACGACCGCAAGCTCGATGCCCCGTCGGGGACCGCGAAGCGGACCCAGGAGCTGATCGACGCCGCCGGCGGTCACGTCCACCAGCCGATCCACTCGGTGCGGCTGCCGGGGCTGGTCGCCCACCAGGAGGTGATCTTCGGCGGGGTGGGGCAGACGCTGTCGCTGCGCCACGATTCGATCGACCGTCGATCCTTCATGCCGGGCGTCCTGCTGGCCGTCCGCAGGGTCGCCGACCTGCCCGATCGGTTCACGGTCGGGCTCGAGAAGCTGCTCTAGACCGACGAACTGGGTACATTGGCAACGATGAAGGAGATCCGCGGCGTGCTCACGGCGATGGCGACGCCGTTCGACGAGAACGGCAACGTCGACACCGACGGCGCCCGCCGCCTCGCTGCCCACCTGCTCGAGCACGGCTCGCACGGCCTTGTCGTCGCCGCCACCAGCGGCGAGCTGCCGACTCTGACCGACGAGGAGGAGGTCTTGTTGCTGCGCGCGGTTCGCGAGGAGGTCGGCGAAGACGTGCTGTTGGTCTGTGGTGCCGGCACCAACGACACCCGCCACTCCTGCGAGCTGACCAAGATGGTCGCCGATGCGGGGGCCGACGCCTCGCTTGTCGTCGCTCCCTATTACAACAAGCCGAACCGGGCGGGCTTGAGGGCGCACTTCGAGGCGGTCGCCGCGGCGGTTCCGGAGCTGCCGCTGATCATGTACAACATCCCTTCCCGGGTCGTGATCAACATGCCTCCGGACCTGCTGGCCGAGCTGGCCACGGTCGACAACATCGTCGCCGTCAAGCAGGCCAACGACGACGAGCTGGGGCCGATCGACGGCCTCGCCGTCCTCGCCGGCAACGACAACACCTTCCTGCGCGTCCTGGAGTTCGGCGGCGCCGGCGGCATCACCGTCGCCTCGCACGTCGTCGGCGACCAGATGCGTGAGATGTGGGACGCCGCCCAAGGCGGCGACCTCGAGCGCGCGGCGGCAATCGACGCCGAGCTGACCCCGGTCTACGAGGGACTCTCGGTGACCACCAACCCGATTCCCATCAAGGCGGCCCTGGAGATGCTGGGGCTGGCCCCTGGACGGATGCGGCTGCCGCTTGTCCCCGTCGACGCCGAACAGCGCGCGACGGTGCGGGCGGCCCTGGAAGGCATCGGCCTTCCCGTCGCCTCCTAGATATCCAACTTCTGAAGAGAGCGAGTTACCCAGTGCCAAGCAAGAAACTCCGAGTGCTGCCGTTGGGCGGCCTCGGCGAGATCGGCAAGAACATGACCGTCGTCGAGTACGACGGCAAGATCGTCGTCGTCGACACCGGCCTGATGTTCCCGACCGCGGAGATGCACGGGATCGACCTGGTCCTGCCCGACTTCTCCTACCTGCGCGACCGCGCCGACGACATCGAGGCGATCGTGCTCACCCACGGCCACGAGGACCACGTCGGGGCCCTGCCCTACGTGTTGCGTGAGATCGGCATCCCGCCGGTCGTCTACGGCGGCATGCTGACGATCGGGATGGTCCGCTCCAAGCTCGACGAGCACAAGCTCGGCGAGAAGACGCCGCTGCAGGAGCTGCCGGCGGGGGAGAAGGTCAAGCGCGGCCCCTTCGAGCTGGAGCTGGTTCACCTGGCCCACTCGATCCCCGACATGCGGGGGGTCCTGATCGGTACCCCGGCCGGGAACGTCCTGATGACCGGCGACTACAAGTTCGACCAGACCCCGGTCGACGGCAAGCCGGCCGACGTCTCGCGGCTGGCCGAGATCGGCCGCGAGGGTCTGACGCTGCTCTGCGGCGACTCGACCAACGCCGATCGCCCCGGCATCGCCCCCTCGGAGTCGAGCGTCGGGCCGGCGCTGCTGGAGCAGTTCTCGCGCTGCAAGGGCCGGATCATCGTCACCTCCTTCGCCTCCAACATCCACCGCGTCCAGCAGGTGATCGACGCCGCCCAGCGGCTCGACCGCAAGGTTGCCCTGGTCGGCCGCTCGATGCGCAAGAACTTCAACATCGCCTCCAACCTGGGGATTGCCAACGCGCCTGACGGGATCTTCATCCAGCCGCGCGAGATCGAGAATTTCCCGGACGAGAAGGTGGTCGTGATCTCGACCGGAAGCCAGGGCGAGCCGCTCTCGGCGCTGCGGCGGATGGCCAACAACGATCACCGCGACGTCGAGCTCCACTCCGGCGACACGGTCGTCTTCTCGGCGACGCCGGTGCCCGGCAACGAGCGCGCCGTCAACGAGACGATCGACCGCATATACGAGATCGGCGCCACCGTGATCACCGCCAAGGACGCGCCGATCCATGCCTCCGGCCACGGCTGGCAGGAGGAGATCAAGCTGATGCTGAACCTGACCAAGCCCCGCTTCGTGATGCCGGTCCACGGCGACTACAAGCGCCTGCGCCTGCACGCCGAGCTGGCCGAGGCGGTCGGCGTCGACCCCGCCCGCATCTTCCAGGGCCGCAACGGGCTGCCGCTGGAGGTCGACGAGAGCGGCGCCGCCTTCGGCGAGGACGTCCACGCCGGCGTCATGTACGTCGACGGGGTCAACATCGGCGAGCCCGACGACGCCGCCCTGCGCGACCGCCGCGAGATCTCGGCCGACGGCATCTTCATCGTCGTCGCCACCGTCTCCTCCGACGACGGCAGCGTCGTCGCCGACCCCGAGGTGATCTTCCGCGGCGTCGCCTTCCTCGACGAGGCCGGCGGCCTGGTCGAAGAGCTCAAGGACCTGGTCGAAGACTCCCTCGACGAAGCGGCCGAGAAGAACCGCCGCGAGATCGACCTTATTCAGGACGATCTGCACGACGCGATCGGCAAGTTCGTCTGGCAGCGGCTGCGCAGGCGGCCGATGGTTCTGCCGGTGGTTGTGGAGGTCTAGAAGGGACGGTCGCCCTTGGGGCGGTGGGGGAGTCGGGTGCCCTCCGCGGGAGCTGGCTCACGCGCGCCCTATGGGCGCGTCGTTCGGATGTTGGAGCCCGAGCTAAAGCTCGGGCAGATGACAGATTGCATATCGCGCACCTTCGTGCACGCTCCCGCGGAGGGCACCCGACTCCCTCTCCACACCGAACCCGCCCGAGCCCTCGGGCCGCACAATCAGCGGGAGCGCCCTGGTCGAGGCCGGGCAGCCGCGCTTGGGACGTAGTGAGGGAGGGCCCAGCGATCCGGCTGAAGTGGATCGGGTCGCCGGTGCGAACCGAAGTACCTCACTTCGGAAGGATCCGGCGGGCGCTTCGACCTTGCAGTGTCACTGCGGTGCGGCACGGACTCTCCTTGGTCGGTCCTGGCGGAGCGTTGGCGAGGGATGGTGGGGTGCCCCGCGGGAATGTCGCGAAGCGGCCTATGCAATCCGATATATGCGCGGCCGTTGTTGGCCGCGCTCAACCATGCGGAGCGCTGCCCCCATAGGGGGCACGCGACTGAATTCCCGCGGGGCACCCCACCGTCCCTCGCCGTCCCTCCACCAACCCAACCAAGAAAAAGCCCGCCGAGGTGGTGTCTGGGGAGAAACCTCGGCGGGCTAGTGTGTCTCGTCCACGGGCAAAGTTACGGAGGGGCTCTAAAGCCGCTCTAAAACTCGGCGGTGGCGATCTGGTCCTTGGAGGCGAGGGGGATGCGGGCGCGGAAGAGGGCGCCTCCGGAGGGGGATTCGAGGGCCTCGACGGAGCCGCCGTGGGAGGTCGCGACGGCGCTGACGATGGCGAGGCCGAGGCCGGTGCCGGCGCCGCGAGCGGTGTCGGCGGGGCCTTCGCCGCGGACGAAGCGGTCGAAGATCTGGGTGCGCAACTGGGGCGGGATGCCGGGGCCGTCGTCGGCGACCTCGACGACGGCGTCGCCGCCCTCCTCGCGGAGGCTCAGTTCGATAGTCGCCAGGGGCGGGGTGTGGCGGGTGGCGTTGTCGAGCAGGTTGAGGACCAGGCGGTGCAGCTCGTCGGGGTTGCCGTCGACCCGCAGCGGCCGGTCGTTGTCGACGAGCAGGGTGCGCTCGCCCATCAGCGGGGCGGCCTCGGCGGCGGCGTCGCCGGCGACTTCGGCGAGGTCGCAGCGGCGGTGCTGGCCGAGCCGGCCGGCGTCGGCGCGGGCGAGAAGGAGCAGGTCGGCGACGAGGCGATTCATCCGCCGCGAGGAGCGCAGCGCCGAGTCGACCATCTCGCGGTCCTCGGCCTGCTCGGGGGCGCCCAACGAGGCCTGCAGCAGCTCCAGGTTGGCGAGCACGCTGGTCAGCGGGGTGCGCAGCTCGTGCGAGGCGTCGGCGACGAACTCGCGTTGCTTCTGCATCGCCCCCTCCCGCTCGGCCCGGGCCGCGTCGAGCGAGCGCAGCATCTCCTCGAGGGTCCGGGCCAGCTCGCCGACCTCGTCTTCGACGGGCGGCTCCGGCATCCGCCGCGAGGGGTCGCGGGTGGCGGCGATCTCGCGGGCGGTGCTGGTCAGCGAGGCGATCGGCCGCATCGCCCGGGCGGCGATCGCGACCCCGGCGAGGCTGGCGAGCAGGGTCCCGGCGACGATCCCCGCGACGATGAACAGCCAGAGCCGCTCGACCGTCGAGTCGACGTGGTCGAGGCTGCGCCCGTACTGGATAAAGCCGGTCCGGGTCCCGGCGTCGTTGGTTATTTCGGCCGTTGAGACGAGCATCCCGTCGCGCTCGTGAAGGCCGTCCTGGGCCGGCCCGAGAGCGCTGTTGCCCCGGGTCTTGCGAAGGACGTTGCCGTTGATGTCGAGGACGCGGGCGGAGGCGTCGTCGGGGAGGACGAAGTCATCGAGGGCGGGGCCGTTGGCGGCGAAGGCGCCGAGCGGCGTGTAGACGACGCGGAACTCGGCAGCGAGGCTCTGGGCGGTGTGCTCGACCTCGCTGTCGAAGTCGGCGCGGATCCGCTCGGTCGCGACTTTCCCGACCGCGGCCCCGAAGACGAAGAGGATCGCCAGGGTCAGCCCCGCCGAGACGGCGGCGAGGCGCCAGCGCACCGGCCAGCTGCGGGGGTGGAGCAGCCGGCGCCCCCATTCGGCCCAGCTGACGCCGCCCATCACCGCCTATTCCTTGAGGACGTAGCCAGCGCCGCGTTTGGTGTGGAGCAGGCGCGGCTCGCCACCCTGCTCCAGCTTGCGGCGCAGGTTGGAGATGAAGACGTCGATCGTGTTGGTCGCCGCCATCGGGTCGTATCCCCAGACCTCGTCGAGCAAGCGCTCGCGGGAGACGACGAGGCGCTCGTTGCGCATCAGGAACTCGAGCAGCTCGAACTCGCGGTTGGTCAGCTCGACCTCGCGGCTGCCGCGGCGCACTTCGCGGGTGTCGGGATTGAGGATCAGGTCGGCGACTTCGAGGGAAGCCGCGCCACGGGGCGGACGGCGCCGCAGCAAGGCCCGGATCCGGGCCAGCAGCTCCTGGCGCTCGAAGGGCTTGACCAGGTAGTCGTCAGCACCGCTGTCGAGCCCGGTGACGCGGTCCTCGGTTTCGGCCCGGGCGGTCAGCATCAGGATCGGCACGTCGCCCTCTTCCCGCAGTCGCCGGCAGACCTCGACGCCGTCGAGGCGAGGCAGCCCGAGGTCCAGCACGACCAGGTCGGGGAAGAAGCCGGCGGCGACGTCGAGCGCCTCGACCCCGTCCCCCGAGGTTCGCACCTCGTAGCCCTCGTTGCGGAGGCTGCGACGGAGGACGTCGGCGATGTCGGCGTCGTCCTCGACCACCAGGACGCGGCCGCCGATCGGCTCGGAATCGGTGAGCATGCAGCGATGTTAGCCCGGCCCGGCCCCCGTACCTGGGAGTTTTACCCCGGGTTTAGCGAGCAGGGCTGAGCTCGCGAGCGTCGAAGCGTGCTGCATGTTCGTTCGCAAGAAGCGCGCCCCTGCCCGTAAAGCCAAAGGCAAAGCGAAAGGCAGGAAAGCGGCGAAACGGAAAGCGGGACTGCGGCTGCCCTCGCTGGAGCAGCGCCACCTCGACCTGATCGGGCTGCTGCTGGTCGCCTTCGGCGTCTACCTCGTCTTCGTCCTCTTCTTCGGCTGGGAGGGGGGCAAGGTCGGGTCGGGCGTCGAGACCGCGCTGACCTACCTGTTCGGCGAGGTCGGGGCGCGGATCTTCACGGTCGCGCTGCTGGCCGCCGGAGCGATGCTGCTGACCGGGACCTCGGTCTCGGCACTCGCCCACGGGATCGGCCGCGGCGTACGGACGCTCTTCCGCGGCAGCGGCGAAGCGGCGCGCACCGCCGCCCGCAACCACGCCGACTGGCGCCAGGACCGCCACGAGC
>CBIHMQ010000054.1:0-10392 GCA_966211075.1 uncultured bacterium | reverse complement strand
CTCCGCACCCTCTCCGAGCACCCCGGCCACGAGGCCCACAGCCTCGTGATCCGACCCCCCCGAGGCGTCAAGATCTGGTCGGTCAGCTTCGCGGCCGGCGTGCCGTAACCGCCGGGATGAAGCGCTCCGTCCCGTCGGGGTAGACGACCACGATCGGCTTCTCTTTGAGCAGCTCCTTGCGGAGCGAAGAGCCGAAATCAGAGTCGTCCGAGGGGAGAAAGGAAACGTCGTTCGGATACTCGAAGTCGTCGTTTTCGATCATTTCGATCACGCGTTCGAAGATGATTTCCGTTGCCGGCGAGTTTCCGCTCTCTACAGCCACCGTTCCACCATACCCTCCCAATCTGCCTTGATCTCAGCAATCGTCGCGGGCAGGTCCAATCGGGCCGACCCACGCGACGGCTGCGGTTCAGGGCTTCCCTTTATGCCGTCGCGGATCCGGTGTCGCTCGGGATGGCCATGGGCGTTGTCAAAGACACAGACCGGGACCAGACCACCGTCCCGCTCGACAGTCAGGACCGCAGCCCAGTCGAATCCCTTCTCGACGTCTCGCCGCATCCGCACGTGAATCCACGCGCCACCCTTGATTTTGACGTCGAATCTCCGCTCCTCGGCCCGCATCCAGGGGCCAAGGCGCCGGGTGCGTAGAGTTCTCCCCCGTGATCACCAAGCTCGATTTCGTCGCCATCCCGTCCACCGACGCCGAGCGCACGCGGGCGTTCTACGTCGAGACCCTCGGGCTCCGGCCCGATGAGAAATCCCGGTTCGAGTTCTGGGTCGGGGACACCTGCTGCGCGATCTGGGAACCGGAGAAACTGGCCGGCTCCTTCGCGCGACAGCAGAACGGCCACCTCGCCCTCCACGTCGACGACGTCGCCGCGGCGCGGACGGATCTGGAAGGCAGGGGAGTCGAGTTCGCCGGCGAGACGTTCGACACCGGGGTCTGTCACATGGCGCTGTTCACCGACCCCGACGGCAACGACCTGATGCTGCACAACCGCTACGCGCCCTACGAGGAGTAGCCAACCCGGCTTTCGGGGAATCTTTCTTTCCTGCTATCCCGGGTATCCGCTGTCTCATGGGCTGCGTCACCCTGACTGGAAGAGAGCGATTTTCCCAACACCAGCCGACCGGCAAAAGCGCCCCATCGCACGACCTTCACGACCGCTTCGACAAGGCCGCCGCAAAGGTCGGTAAGCAGGTCGTCGCTTGGCGCCATCAGCTGCACAGTCATCCGGAGCTTTCGAACCGGGAGGTCGCGACGGCGCGGATGGTGGCCGAACACCTGCGCTCGCTTGACCTCGAGGAGATACGGACCGGCATCGCCGGTCATGGCGTGGTAGGGATCCTGCGCGGCGGCGGCGGCGAGCGCGTGGTGGCGCTGCGGGCGGACATCGACGCGCTGCCGCTGAAGGAGGAATCGGGAGTCGATTTCGCCTCGACCGTCGTCGACGAGGATTACCCCGGCGGGCCGTACCCGGTCGCGCACGCCTGCGGGCACGACTGCCACACGGCGATGCTGATGGGCGCGGCCAGCGTCCTCGCTGAAGCGCGCGACGAGCTGCCGGGGACGGTGCTGTTCGTATTTCAGCCCGCCGAGGAGGGACCGCCGATCGACGAGAAGGGCGGCGCCCGGGAGATGGAGGCCGAGGGTGCGCTCGCCGACCCCGAGCCGACGATGGTCTTCGGCATGCACGTGACGCCGTACCCGAAGGGAGTCGTCGCCTACCTCGCCGGCAACCAGTACGGAGCCTCGGTGTTGATCCGGATCACCGTGCGCGGCAAGGGCGTCCACGGCTCGACCCCGTGGGCGGGCATCGACCCCCTGCCGCCCGCCGCGGAGATCATCACCGCGATGGGGCAGGTCTACCGGCAGCTACCCGGTTACGACCCGCTCGCGATCACGATCGGCCACCTCGAGGATCTCGGTCGCTTCAACGTGGTCGGCGAGTCGGTGCAGATGTTCGGCACGATTCGCAGCACGGTCGAACCCGACATGGCGCTCGCCCGCGAACGGGTGCAGCGGACCGCCGAGCACGTGGCCCAGGCCTACGGCGCCACGGCTGAGGTCGAGTTTCTCCAACCCGTTCCCGCCGTTCACAACACGCAACCGTGGATCGAGGCTGTGCTTCCGACCCTCGAGCGGGTCGTCGGCCACGACCATCTGGTCCAAGCGCCCCCCGGCCTTGGCTACGACGACGTTTCCTACTTCGTCAACAAGTACGGCGGCGCCTACCTCCAGCTCGGCGCCCAGGACGTCGAACTGCGCCCCGACGGCACGATGGCTCCGATTCCAGGCGGTCGTGGGATCGCGATGAACCACAACCCACATTTCTACGCCGACGACTCAGTGCTGGAAACCGGCGTGCGGATGCACGCCAACGTCGCCTTCGACCACCTCAGCGGCGCGATCAACCCCGTGCCGCGATCTCCTCGCGGATCTCCTTAGGGAGCATGAAGCGGACGTCCTCGTGGACGGTGCGCAGCTCGGAGACGTCGTCGGCGCCGCGCTCGCGGAAGAACTCGACGAGGCGCTCGACCAGCTCCTCGGGGGCGCTGGCGCCGGAGGTGATGCCGACGGTCTCGACTCCCTCCAGCCACCCCTCCTCGACCTGGGTGTGGTTGTCGATGAGGTGCGAGGCGGCGCCGTGTTCGCGGGCCACCTCGACGAGGCGGTTGGAGTTGGAGGAGTTGGTCGAGCCGATCACCAGGACCAGGTCGCACTCGCGGGCCAGCTGCTTGACGGCGATCTGGCGGTTGGTGGTCGCGTAACAGATGTCGTCGGACTTGCTGCTGACGATGCCGGGGAACTTGGCCCGCAGGGCGGCGATCGTCTCCGCCGTCTCATCGACGGAGAGGGTCGTCTGGGTGATGAAGGCGACCTTCTCGGGGTCGGAAACCTCGAGCGCGTCGACTTCGTCGGCGGTTTCGATCAGGACGATGCTGCCGGGGGCCTCGCCGGTCGTCCCTTCGACCTCCTCGTGGCCCTCGTGGCCGATCATGATGATCGTGTAGCCCTCGGCGGCGAAGCGCCGGGCGGAGACGTGGACCTTGGTGACCAGCGGGCAGGTCGCGTCAATCGTCCGCAGGCTGCGGGCGGCGGCGTTGTCGTGCACGGCCGGGGCGACCCCGTGGGCGGAGAAGACGACCATCTCGCCCTCCGGGACCTCGGTCTCCTGCTCGACGAAGATGGCGCCGCGCTTGGCCAGCTCCTCGACCACGTGCTTGTTGTGGACGATCTCCTTGCGGACGTAGACGGGCGCCCCGTGCAGCTCGAGGGCGCGCTCGACCGTCTGCACGGCGCGGTCGACGCCGGCGCAGTATCCGCGCGGGGCGGCGAGCAGGACACGCTTGGGGGCGGCGCTTGCGGTGGATGCCATCGCCCAAAGGCTACCTACGGGCTGGCCCCGGCGAGCGGGCGAAGCTAGCCTTGCGGCATGAGCACGGAGGGACGCCATCTTGACCGCCTCACCGCCGTCGACGCCTCGTTCCTGACCAACGAGAGCTCGGCAAGCCACATGCACGTCGGCGCGATCCTGATCTTCGAGGGCCCGCCGCCGCGCTACGTCGACCTCGTCGAGCACGTCCGCAGCCGTCTCAAGCACGTCCCGCGCTTCCGCCAGAAGCTCGTGGTGCCGCCGCTGGAGGCGGGCCGGCCGCTCTGGGCCGACGACGTCAACTTCAACCTGACCTACCACATCCGCCACACCGCGCTCCCCGAGCCGGGCGGCGAAGCGCAGCTGAAACGGCTGGCGGGGCGGGTCTTCTCCCAGCAGCTCGACCGCTCGAAGCCGCTCTGGGAGATGTGGCTGGCACAGGGGCTGGAGCGCGACCGCTTCGCGATCCTGACCAAGACCCACCACGCGATGGTCGACGGCGTCTCCGGCGTCGACATCGGCACCGTCCTCTTCGACTTCGAGCCGGTCCCGGAGCCGACACCGGTCGAAGACGACTGGGTCCCGCAGCCCGAACCGAGCACGGCCGAGCTGGTCGCGCGCGGGATCGCCGACGCGGTCGCGGCGCCGGTCCAGATAGCCGAGCGGGCGGTCGAGGCCGTGCGGCGCCCGGAGACGACCGCGCGCAAGGCTGTCGAGGCCCTGGAGGGGATCAGCGAGATCCTCACGGCCTTCGCCGACCCGGCCCCGGACGTGCCGCTCAACCAGGAGATCGGGCCGCACCGGCGCTATGTCTGGGCGCGCTCGGACCTCTCGACCTTCAAGGCGATCAAGGACTCGCTCGGCGGCACGGTCAACGACGTCGTCCTCGCCGTGGTGACCGGCTCGCTGCGCAACTGGCTGCACAGCCGCGGCGTCCGCACCGAGGGCCTGGAGCTGCGCGCCCTGGTTCCGGTCTCGATCCGCACCGAGGACGAGCGCGGCGACCTCGGCAACCGGATCGCGCTGATGCGCGGCCCGCTGCCGGTCTACGTCGGCGACCCGGTGCGGCGGCTGCGGATCATCAGCCAGGAGATGGAGGGCCTGAAGCGCTCCAAGCAGGCGCTGGGGGCGGAAATGATCTCCCGCTTCAACGACTTCGCCCCGCCGACGTTGCTGGCCCAGGCCTCGCGGATCAACTTCTCGACCCGCCTCTTCAACCTGATCACGACCAACGTGCCCGGGCCGCAGCTGCCTCTCTACGTGCTCGGTCGCGAAATGGAGGAGGTCTTCCCGGTCGCCTTCCTTCCGCAGAACCACGCCCTCGCGATCGCGATCATGAGCTACAACGGCAAAGTCGGGTTCGGCCTGCTCGCCGACTACGACTCGATGGAGGACGTCGAACTCGTCAGCGACGGGATCAACGAGTCCCTGGCCGAGCTCGAGCGGGCCGCCACCGGCACCGCCAAGGCCGCCTGAGCGTCGCTTTCTTCGCGCCGGCAGCTTTGAAAGGCAATTGACTATCTGATTTAGGCTTTGAAAGTAAATATCGATTATCTTTCAAAGCTATGGATCCACAGCTCTTCACGAAAAAGGCCAGTGGATCGCTGACGAAAGCACCCGAGGGCTACCCGGCGTTTGTCCCGGATCCCGCCCCGAGGAGCTTCCGCCTCTCAGGGGAGTCGCTGGCGGCACTCGACGAAGCGTCGAACCAGCTCGGGATCCTGCAGGGAATCGGACGCCAGCTCCGCAATCCGGAGCTTCTCATCTCCCCGTACATGAGCCGGGAGGCAGTCCTCAGCTCGAGGATCGAGGGCACCCAGACGACGATGTCGGACATGTATGCGGCCGATCTCGGGCAGGAGGACCTGGTCCGAGCCGCAGACGTTCGCGAGGTTCAGAACTACCGGTCGGCGTATCGGCTCGGTCTCCGCTCGAAGCTGCCCCTCAGCCTGCGACTGATCCGCGATCTCCACAGGCAGCTGATGCGCGGCGTGCGGGGACAAGCGCGGCATCCCGGTGAATTTCGCACCTACCAGAACTTCATCGGCGCGCCCACGGGGTCCGACGCGAGCTACGTGCCGCCGCCGGTGCCGCAGATGCAAGAGCTGCTCACCGACCTCGAGGCTTTCCTCAACGAGGACGACATGAGGCCGCTGGTGCAAGCGGCCGTAGCGCACTACCAGTTCGAGGCCATTCACCCGTTTGGCGATGGGAACGGGCGCGTCGGCCGGCTGTTGATTCCCCTCACCCTGAGAGACCGCGGCCTCCTGCCACAACCCCTTCTGTACCTCTCCGCATACTTTGAGCGAAGCCGCTCGGAGTACTACGAACGGCTCCTCCGAGTCAGCACCCACGGTGACTGGGATGGCTGGATCGGCTACTTCCTGGTTGGCATCTCGACCCAGGCCCAGGAGGCCGTGGACCTAGCGGACAAACTGTTGGCCCTCCACAACCGCTACCGAGAGGAACTGCAGGCAAAACATGTGACGGCAAACGTGTTGGCCTTGATCGACGCCTTGTTCGAAAACCCGATCATGCACACGAAACGAGCAGAAACCATCCTGGGCGTAAGCGCGCCAACCGCCCGCGCCAGCATCCGCGTGCTCGCCGACCACGGGGTTCTGGGCGAGATCACGGACCGAAGCTGGCGAAGGATCTACGAGGCGAGCGAGGTCTACGGGCTTCTGCGCGGGGGATAGGCGAACGCGCATCCGTAGGCTGTAGCGCGGTGCCCCTCTTCCTGATCGTCCTCTTCATCGTCGTCCCGATCGCGGAGCTCTACGTGATCGTCCAGGTCGGCCAGTGGATCGGGATCTGGCCGACCCTGGCACTGCTGCTCGCCGACGCCCTGCTCGGCTCTTTCCTGCTCAAACACCAGGGCCGCAGCGCCTGGCGCCGCTTCAACGAGGCGCTCGCGCAGCGCCGCTTCCCCGGCAAGGAGGTCGCCGACGGGGCGCTGATCATCGTCGGCGGCACCCTCCTCCTCACCCCCGGGTTCCTCTCCGACATCGTCGGCCTGATCTTTCTCATCCCGCCGACGCGGGCGATCGTGCGGAAGTTGCTGCGCCGCTTCACGGTGGCGCGGTTCACGGTGGTCAACCTCGGGGGACGGATGCCGGGCGGCGGCCCCGGCGCCCCGGGCGGCACTGGTCCGGACAGCGGCAACCGCCACTACGACTTCGACGCCACCGCCGAGGAGATCCCGGACGAGGACAGGCGGCTGCAGGAGTAGCGCGGCGGTGGGGTCGCAGGATCCCGGGTACCACCGTGACGATGCGGCGCGCGAAGGTCGAGCCCGAGGAACTGCTGACCGCGATCGCGGAGGCCGTCGACGACGGCTTCTGCCCGACCTCGCGCCTGCGCTCCCGGTTCCCATCGCTCGGCCACCGGGACCTGGTGCGTCTGCGCGGACGGGCGATGCGGCAGGGTCTGATCCTCGAGCGCCGCGACGCCGACGGCCAGACCTACCTGGCGCTCACGAGCGAGGGCTGGCGGACGTTGCGTGCCGCCGCAGGCGACTAGATAGCTCAGCCGGCGACCCAGTCGCGCGCTTCTTCGAATCCCTCGCGCGGGAAGACCCGCAGCTCGCCGGGTGCCATCCAGGCGAACATCTTCAGCGCCCGCGCCACCCACTCGACATCGGTGACCAGCGCCGTCCGCTTCCAGGCTTTGAGGTGCCCGAAACCCAGCTCGATCCCGGTCTTCGCGTCCTGTCCATAGGCCCCGACGCTCATCTCGAACCCGTCCTCGATCACGTAGACGAGCCGCACGTCGCCAGCCTCCGCCGCCTCGAGCAGCCCCGGCTCCAGCACCTGCTTGTAGTCGTCCGCAGTCACCTTCCCGTTGGCCCGGAACCCCACCGTGCCCTCCGGCATGTCCCCGATCCGCTCGATCATCGCTTCCCTCCTCGACTGGCCGATCCCATCGCGAGCCTATTCGCTCGAGCGCTGCCTGCCCAGCAGCGGCCAGGCCAGGATGGCCGCGAGGAACGCCACGGCGGCCGCGACGGCGAGGACGGCTCGCAGGCCGGCGACGATCCCGCCCCTCGCTTCGAAGGCGTCGACCGCGTGGTGGTCGAAGATCGCGCCCAGCCCGGCGATCCCGATCGCGATCCCGAGCTGCCGGAAGGTGTTGTTGATCCCCGAGGCGAGGCCGGATCGCTCGACCGGCAGCACCGCCACCATTGCCGCCGCCAGCGCCGGGCTGATGATCCCGATCGCCAACCCGCCGACGAGCAGGCCCGGGAGGAGCGTCGTCCACTCGCTCCCGGCGTCGATCCCGCGCATCAGCAGCAGCCCGACGCCGATCAGCACCAGGCCGGCCGTCAGCGGCACGCGCAGCGGCAGGTAGCTGGTGAGGCGACCCGAGAGCGGCGCGACGACGACGAGGATGATCGTCAGCGGCAGGATGCGAAGGCCGGTCTCGGTCGCCGAGAACCCGAGTCCGCTCTGCAGGTAGATCGCGACGAAGAGGAGCAGCGGGTAGAGCGCGACCGACTGCGCGAAGGCGACCAGGGCGGTGCCGGTGAAGGCCCGGATGCGAAACAGCGAGAGCGGCAGCATCGGCGCCGCGGCCCGCCGCTCGATCGCGACGAAGGCGGCGAGCATCACGGCCGCGCCGGCCAGCGAGCCGACGATCGGCGCGCTTCCCCAGCCGTCCTCGTTGCCCCGGATCAAGCCGTAGGTGGCGAGAAAGCAGGCGGCGCCGAAGGTGGCCATCCCGGCGAGGTCGAGCGGGCGCGGTCGCTGCTCGCGCGACTCCGGCAGCGAGCGGGCGGTCAGCCAGATCAGCAAGCCGCCGAGCGGCAGGTTGACGAGGAAGATCCAGCGCCAGTCCAGCTCGTCGGTGAGGACGCCGCCGACCAGCGGTCCGACCGCGAGCGCTGCCCCGGTGACGCCTCCCCACACTCCGAGCGCGAAGCCGCGCTCCCGGTCCTGGAACTCGTTGGCGAGCAGCGCCAGCGAGGAGGCGAACATCGCCGCGGCGCCAACGCCTTGGGCAGCGCGGGCGAGGTCGAGAAAGACGGGCGAGGTAGCCGCCGCGCAGAGCGCCGAGCAGGCGGTGAACAGTGCCAGGCCCCAGGCGAAGATCGCCCGCCGCCCTATCCGGTCGGCCAGCGCCCCAGCGCTGAGCAGGGTCGCCGCGAGGGTGAGCGCGTAGGCGTCGATTACCCATGCCATCTCGCCGAAGCTCGCCCCGAGGTCAGCGCGGATCGCGGGCAGGGCGACGTTCACAACCGTTACGTCGAGCAGCAACATCGCCGTCGCCGCCGAGACGACGAGCAGCGTTATCCAGCGCTCCCTGTTCACCGCAGGGGAGCTTCCCGCTAGCCGCGGTCGAGTTCCTCGACCAGCGCCGCTACCAGGCGCTCGATCTCGTCGCGAGTGCCCCGCACTGCCTCGATGGCTTGCCCTTTCGGGTCCGCCAGGTCCCAGTCGACGTAGCGCTTGCCGGGGATGTAGGGGCACTCGTCACCGCAGCCCATCGTCACCACCACGTCGGCCCATTCGGCGTCGGCGCGAGAGAGCTTTCGCGGAGTCCGCCCACTCAGGTCGATCCCCTGCTCCGCCATCCCTTCGACCACCTCGGGGTGGACTCGGTCGGCGGGGGTCGTCCCGGCGGAGCGCGCCTCGTGGCGACCGCCCGCCGCCCGGCTGAAGAGCGCCTCGCTCATCTGCGAGCGACCGGCGTTGTGGAGGCAGACGAAGAGAACGCGTGCCATTAGGCGCCTTCCGGCTCGGGTTCGGCCGCCGTCCCACCGCGGATGGCCTGGTATGCGACGGCCCCGAGCATGGCGCCTGCCAGCGGCCCGACGAGGTAGATCCAGAGGTCGCTCAGCTCGCCGGAGACGAGCGCGGGGCCGAGCGAGCGAGCCGGGTTCATCGAGGCGCCCGTGATCGGGCAGCCAAAAAGAGCGTCGAGGCCGACCGTGCCGCCGATCGCGATCGCGGCGCCGGCGCCGACCGCACGGGTGTCGGTCGCCACGGCCATGATCACGAACATCAGGAAGGCGGTCAGCACCGCCTCGTAGGCGAGGGCGCCGCCGACGCCGATGCTCGGCTGCGTGGTCCCGAGCATCGCCGGCTCGCTCGGCCAGGCCAGGGCGAGCAGGCCGGCGCCGAGAACGGCGCCGACGAACTGGGCCAGCAGGTAGGCCAGCGCCTCGGTTCGCGGGAAGTGCCGGGTGCAGACGAAGGCGATCGTCACGGCGGGGTTGAGATGGGCGCCGGAGAGATGCCCGGTCGCGTAGACCATCGCCATCACGATCAGGCCGAAGACGAGGGCAATCCCGAGCGCCCCCAGGGTGCCGGGGTGTTCGGCCTCGGTGACGATCGCGCCGCAGCCGGCAAAGACGAGGGCGAAGACTCCGATGCACTCGGCGGCGGCGCGGCGAAGCAGGTCGGGCCGGCCGCCCATGCCTCTCCTCAGCAGCAGGCGGCAGCGGGGGCGAAGACCTCCCGCACCGAATCGAGGGCGCCGGGGACGAGACTGAAGTAGCTGCGGGTGCCGCGCGTCTCGCGCTCGACGAGGCCGGCCTCGACCAGCTTCTTCAGGTGGTGGCTGACGGTCCCCTGAGAGAGACCAAGGAAGGGCTCGAACTCGCAGACGCAGACCGCCTCGCCCTCTGCCCGCAGCAGCATGTTGACGATCCGCAGGCGGTGGCGGTCGGCAAGCGCCTTCAACACCTTCTCGAGCTCGGCGGCCTGCCGCTCGCCGAGCGAGGAGCCGGCAAGCGGCGTGCAGCAGTTGATCACCGGGAGGTCGGACATCGTCAGGAGCCTACCTCTTTCATTGATAGATATCAATGGATATGTCCACAAAAAAGCCGGGCTCCAGGGCCCGGCTGAAACCGCGCCTAGAAGCCGAGCGCGAACTTGGCGTCGTCGGTCATCATCTCGGGATTCCAAGCGGGGTCGAAGACCATCTTCGGGTGGACGGCGCTGACGCCGGGGAGGTCGCCGACGAACTCCTTCATCTGTTCGGAGACCTGGGGGCCGATTGGGCAGGCGGGGGT
>CBIHMQ010000053.1:0-10412 GCA_966211075.1 uncultured bacterium | reverse complement strand
GAGCTGGCGGAGCGGGTGGGGGCGCTGCTGGCAGCACCGCCCTGGCGCGGCTTCGCTCCCCGCGACGCGGCCGTCCTGGCGGCCGCCCTTGGCGAGAAATCGGAGCGACGCCGCGCGGGTACGGATTGGCTTGGTAAGGCGGAGAGCGCCAGGCCGGCAGGCCAACCGTGGGGCCGGCAGGAAACGCTCGCCGGCGCCGAGCCCCAGCGCCCCTCCGAAGCCGTCGACCTGGCCGCCGGCCGCGACCCCGTCGAGCTCGTCCTCGCTCGCGCCCTCGGCGCCGAGTGGCTCGATCGCTACCTCGCCGAGTGGCGCCACGTCGGCCTCGAGATCGGCGGCGCCGATCTGCTCGCGGCCGGCGTCCCCGAGGGGCCGGCGCTCGGCCGGGGCCTCGACGCCGCCCTGCGCGCCAAGCTCGACGGCGAGATCGCCGGCCGCGAGGAGGAGCTGGCCACCGCCCTCGCCGCCGCCCGCGACTAACCTCGCTGCGCATGGAGTGGCGCGAGCGAGACGGAGTCCGGTGGCTGGAGGCCGACCTCGGCGGCGCCGGGGTCGCCTTCGCGACCCGAGTCGGCGGCGTCAGCGAGCCGCCCTTCGACAGCCTCAACCTCGGCCTGCTCAGCGACGACGAGCCGGCCGCGGTCGCCACCAACCGCTCCCGCCTCGCCGCCGCCCTCGGCCTCGGCCCTGGGCGTATCGCCTTCTCGCGCCAGGTCCACGGCGCCGAGCTCGAAACCCACGCCGCTCTCCCGCTCCGCTGTTCCTTTTCCGTGGAGGGCGCCGCAGAGGAACAGACGGACACCGAGATTCCCGAGGCGGACGGGCACGTGCTGACCGCGCCCGGCACCGCGGCGCTGGTCTTCGTCGCCGACTGCCTGCCGGTGGCGCTGCGCGGGCCCGGCGGGGTGGCGATGCTGCACTGCGGCTGGCGCGGGCTGGCGGCCGGGATCGTCGCCCGTGGCGCCGAGGCGGTGGGCGCGACCGAGGCGGCGATCGGTCCCGGGATCGGGGCTTGCTGCTACGAGGTCGGCGACGAGGTCCTGGAGGCCTTCGCGCCGCTCGGCGACGGCGTCGCCGCCGGCCGGATGCTCGACCTGCCCGAGGTGGCGCGCCGGCTGCTCGCCGCGGCCGGGGTCGAGCGGGTCCGGTCCGCGGGTCTCTGCACCAGCTGCGAGGCGGAGCTGTTCTTCTCCCACCGCCGCGACGCCGGCCGCACCGGTCGCCAGGCCGGAGTCGCCTGGCTCGGCGCCAGGGAGCAGGTCTAGTGCCCGACTTGATCCACGGGATCGAACCCGAGAAGGTCGCCGCCAACCTCGCTCGCGCCCGCGAGCGCGCCGGGGAGGCGGTCGAGATCCTCGTCGCCGCCAAGTACGTGCCGCTGGAGGAGATGGGGGCGCTGGCCGAGGCGGGGGTGACGCTGGTCGGCGAGAACCGCCAGCAGGACCTCGCCGCCAAGCACGAGCGCTGGGGCGATGCCTTCACCTGGGACTTCATCGGCAACCTGCAGAGCCGCAAGGTCAAGCAGGTGCTGCCGCTCTGCCGGCTCGTCCACTCGGTCGCCACCGACTCGGTCCTGCGCGAGCTCGGCAAGCACGGCACCCCGGAGACCGAGGTGCTGGTCGAGGTCAACGTCGCCGGCGAGGCGGGGAAGGGGGGAGTGGCGCCGGCCGAGCTGGGCGAGTTCATCGCCCGCTGCCCGGTCCGGGTCGCGGGGCTGATGACGATGCCGCCCTTCAGCCAGGACCCCGAGGACTCGCGCCCTCATTTCGCCCGCCTCTCCGAGCTCGCCGCCGAGCACGGGTTGAGCCGGCTCTCGATGGGAACCTCCCAGGACTGGGAGGTCGCGGTCGAGGAGGGAGCGACGATCGTCCGACTGGGCACGACGCTATTTGTGTGATTCGGCGCTAACCTGAGCGAAATCGGGTAAAGGAGTCGGCCGGCCCAGGCCGAAACAACGCGATACCGATGGCCTTCCGCGATACCTGGCACAGAGCACTCGTCTACTTCGGCCTCGCCGAGGACCACGACTACGGTCCCGAGTACGAGGAAGACTTCGACGCCGAAACCGGCGGCGAAGAAGGCTACGACCGCCGCGATCGCGAGCGGGACCGGGACCGCGAGTCCAGCTCGGTCCGCCGGCTGCCGACCTCGCGCCGCTCCCGTCACGACGAGATCGACGACATCTTCGCCGACGACGAGCCGATCGCCGCCAGCCGCACCCGGACGCTGCGCCCGGTCGACAACGGCGGCGCCGACGTCCAGGTCCACCTGGTCATCCCCCGCAACTTCAACGACGCCCAGCAGGTCGCCGACCAGTTCAAACGCTCGGTTCCGGTGATTCTCAACCTGCAGACCGCCGACCACGAGCTCTCGAAGCGGATGATCGACTTCTGCTCCGGCCTCACCTACGCCCTGGACGGCGGCATGCAGCGGATCGCCGAGAAGATGTTCCTGCTGACGCCCCGCAACGTCGAGGTCTCCGCCGAGGAAAAGGCGAGGCTGATCGACAAGGGCTTCTTCAACCAGTCCTAGCGCCCTCTCCTGAGTAGGCTCCCCGGCGTGATCGTTGGATTCGTCGGTTCCGGGAACATGGCCGCCGCGATGGCCCGTGGCTGGGCCAGCGAGTTCGAGGACATGCTGTTCTCCGACTCCGGATCGGGCCGCGCCCAGGCGCTGGCCGACGAGCTCGGCGGCGAGGTCGCCGCAAATGCGGAGATCGCCGCCCGAGCCGACCTGCTGGTCCTCGCCGTCAAGCCGGCGAAGCTGGGGGAGGTGGCGCCGCAGCTGGGCGCGGCCCGCGGCGTCGTCTCGGTCCTGGCCGCGACCCCGCTGGCGCGGCTGAACGAGGCGCTCCCGGGGGCCGAAGTGCTGCGAACGATGCCGAACGTCGGCGTCGAGGTCGGCAAAGGCGTGCTCTGCGTCGCCGGCGAGGCCTCGCCGGCGGTCCGCGAGAAGCTCGCCGCGCTCGGCAAGGCGGTGGAGATCGAGGAGGTGGACTTCGACGCCGCCACCGCGATCATGGGCTGCTCGCCCGCCTACTTCGCGCTGGCGGTCGAGGCGCTGGCCGAGGCCGGAGCCGCCGACGGCTTCGACCCGGAGCTGGCCCGCGAGCTGGTCGTCGAGACCGCCGCCGGCACCGCCGAGCTGCTCCGCCGCCACGACCCGGCCGCGCTGCGCCGCGCCGTCGCCTCGCCGGGCGGGTCCACCGAAGCCGGCCTCGAGGCACTCGATCGCGAGGGCGCCCGGCACGCCTTCGAGGCCGCCGTCGAGGCCTCGCTGAAGAGGATGCGCGGATGATCGCTCTGGCGATCACCCGGGGCGACGTCGCCGACTACGTCGGCGCTCTCTTCATCGTCTACATCATCCTCATCTTCTGCAACATCCTCATTTCCTGGGTGCCGCGGATGCCGTACAACCCGACGCTGCGGGCGGTGCTCGACTTCATCACCGAGACCACCGATCCCTACCTCAACCTCTTCCGCCGCTTCCTGCCGCCGGTCGGCGGCGGCGGCTTCGCGATCGACCTCAGCCCGATGATCGGGATCATCGTCCTCTTCGTCCTCCAGGCAGTCGTCGTCGGCTTGATCTCCGGGTGACGCTGACGGCGACTCGCGCCTGGTGTTTGGCCGGCGGCCTCTGCGCGCTCGTCCTCGCCGCCGACCAAGCCGCCAAGGCCGTCGTCGAGGCCAATCTGGTGCTGGGAGAGCAGGTCGGGGTGCTGGGCCCGCTGGAGCTGACCCTCTCCCACAACCGCGGCGTCGCCTTCGGGCTCGCCGGCGGCGGTGGGGCCCTGCTGATCGTGGTCGGGCTCGCCGCCCTCGGCGTAGTCGGCTACCTGTTCGCCCGCGAACCGACCCGGCCCTGGATGTGGCTGGCCACCGGCCTCGTCGCCGGCGGTGCCCTCGGCAACCTCACCGACCGCGTCCGCGCCGACGCCGTCACCGACTACATCGACGTTCTCGCCTGGCCGCCCTTCAACCTCGCCGACATCGCGATCAGCGCCGGGGTGCTGGTCCTCGTCGTCCTCTACCTGCGCGATGCCGCCACGGCGAAGCGGGCGGATGGCTGAGTCGGCGCCGCGAGTCGTCCACCTCGACGAGGCGCTGGCGGTCGTCGACAAGCCCGCCGGGCTGGTCGTCCACCCGGCGCCCTCTCACCAGGGGCCGACCCTGGTCAGCGAGCTGGCCGAGATCCTCGGCGGAGGCGATCCCGAGCGGCCGGGGATCGTCCATCGGCTCGACAAGGGGACCAGCGGCCTGCTCGTGGTCGCCCGCGACGACGCGGCCCACGCCGCTCTGCAGGCCCAGGTCCAGGCGCGCGAGGTCGAACGCGTCTACCTGGCGCTGGCCGGCGGCCGGCTCGCCACGCGGACCGGCACCATCGACGCCCCGATCGGCCGCGCCTCCCGCCAGCGGCACCGGATGGCGGTCTCCGGCGCCGCCTCGCGCCAGGCCCGCACCCATTTCGAGGTGATCGAGCTGCTGCCGCGCGAGACCTACCTGCAGGCGAAGCTGGAGACGGGCCGAACCCACCAGATCCGCGCCCACTTCGCGGCGATCGGTCACCCGCTGACCGGCGACCCCACCTACGGGGGCGCCGCGCGCTACGGGCTCGAGCGGCAGTTCCTGCACGCCCACCGGCTCGCCTTCCGGCACCCGCGCAGCGGCGAGCGGCTCAGCTTCGAGTCGCCCCTGCCGGGCGACCTCGCCGCCGCTCTGGACGCGGCCCGCGCCGAGTAGCGCTCGCCCCCTACAATTCCCCTTCGCAAACTACCCCCCGCCGGCAGCGAACCGGATCCTGCCTGGCGCCCAAAGCGCGCCGGGTCCCGGCAAGTGGAGCGGGGAGCTTCGCCCAAACTGAACAAGGAGAACTTTCAATGCCAGAGGCAGGCCTTACCGAGCTGCTCCAGGCCGGAGTCCACTTCGGCCACCAGACGCGCCGCTGGAACCCGAACATGCGCCGCTTCATCTTCGGCGAGCTGGACGGGATCCACATCATCGATCTGCTGCAGACCGAGGCATTGCTGGAGAACGCCCGGCGCTTCGCCGGCGAGCTCGCCAGCGGCGGCGGCACGGTGCTCTTCGTCGGCACCAAGAAGCAGGCCCGCGACTCGGTCCAGGAATGGGCCGACCGCTGCAAGATGCCCTACGTCAACAAGCGCTGGCTGGGCGGGCTGCTGACCAACTTCAACACGATGTCGGGCCGGATCGGCCGCCTCCACGAGCTCACCACCTGGAAAGAGGAGGGCAAACTCGACCTCCTGCCGACCAAGGAGCGGATGGGGATGGAGGCCGAACTCGCCAAGCTCGAGTTCAACCTCGGCGGCGTCCTCGACATGGAGCGCCTGCCCGACGCGGTCTTCGTCACCGACCTGAAAACCGAGGAGATCGCGGTTCACGAGGCGGCCCGCCTGCGGATCCCGATCATCGGCCTGGTCGACACCAACTGCGACCCGACCCCGGTCGACTTCGTGATCCCCGGCAACGACGACGCGATCCGCTCCTGCGAGCTGATCATCGGCACGATCGGCGCCGCCGTCGAGGAGGGCTCGAGCGCCTGGCGGGTCCAGGAGGAGAAGCGCATCGCCGAGGAAATGGCGCGGCGCAAAAAGGAGGAAGAAGAGCGGCGCAAACGCGAGGAAGAAGAGAAGGCCCGCGTCGAAGACGAGGAAGCGAAAAAGGCGGCGGAAGCCGCCGAGAAAGCGGCTCAGGAAAAAGCGGCAAGAGAGAAAGCCGCTCAGGAGCAGGCCGCCCCGCCCGCGTCACCCCCGGCAGAGGCGTCTGCGCCCAAGGCCGAGGCTCCAGCCGCTCCCGCAACCCCGCCGACTTCCGAGCCCGCACCTTCGCCGGAGCCCCAGGCTCCGGCCCCTGAGAGTTCTGAGAAAGAGGGAGACCAGTCGTGAGCATTTCCGCTGCGGATGTGAAGGCGCTCCGGGATCGCACCGGGGCGGCGATGATGGACTGCAAAGCGGCCCTGTCCGAGGCCGACGGCGACACCGAGCGCGCCGTCGAGATCCTCCGCGTCAAGGGCCAGGCCTCGGCCGCGAAGCGGGAAGGGCGCGGCACCGACGAGGGCGTCGTCTCCTCCTACATCCACGCCAACGACAAGGTCGGGGCGATGGTCGAGGTCCAGTGCGAGACCGACTTCGTCGCCCGCAACGAGGACTTCAAGGTCTTCGCGTACCAGGTCGCCCTGCACGTCGCCGCGACGGCGCCGCGCTACGTCTCCTCCGAGGAGATCCCGGCCGAGGAGCGCGATGCCGAAAAGCGGGTCTTCGAAGAGAAGGCGCGCGAAGAAGGCAAGCCCGACAACGTCGTCGAGAAGATCGTCGAGGGCCAGCTCTCGAAGTGGGCCAGCGAGGTGGCGCTGCTCGACCAGCAGCACGTCAACGCCGAGAAGCACGACTCAAAGACGATCGAGCAGCTGCGCCAGGAGCTGGCGGCGAAGACCGGCGAGAACATCCGGATCGCCCGCTTCTCCTACTTCCGCGTCGGCGAATAGAGTCACGGCAACGTGACGTCTTCACCCGAGCCGCGCTTCGGGCGCATCCTCCTGAAGCTTTCCGGCGAGGCGCTGATGGGGCGCCTCGACTTCGGCACCGACGCCGGCGAGGTCGAGCGCATCGCCAAGCAGGTGGCGGCGCAGCGCGATCGCGGCGTCGAGGTGGCGATCGTGGTCGGTGCGGGCAACATCTACCGCGGCCTCGATGGGGCCGCCAAGGGCATGGACCGGGCGACCGGCGATTACATGGGCATGCTGGCCACGGTCCTCAACGCGCTGACCCTGCAGGACGCGCTGGAGAGCCTCGGCGCCTACACGCGGGTGATGTCGGCGATCGACGTCAAGGAGGTCGCCGAGCCCTACATCCGCCGCCGCGCCATGCGCCACCTCGAGAAGGGCCGAATCGTGATCTTCGCCGCCGGCACCGGCAACCCGTTCTTCACCACCGACACGGCGGCGGCCCTGCGGGCGCTGGAGATCCACGCCGAGGCGATCCTGATGGCCAAGAACGGGGTGGAGGGGGTCTACGACGCCGACCCGGCGACCAATCCCGACGCCAAGTTCATCGCCGCGATCACCCACCGCGAAGCGATCGAGCGCGGCCTCAAGGTGATGGATTCCACGGCGCTCTCCCTCTGCATGGACAACGACCTGCCGATCTACGTCTTCAACATGGGCGACGAGCTGAACATAGATAGGATCGTCTCCGGCGAGAGGGTGGGCACGCTGGTCTCCAACACGCCCGCCGATTAGGAGGACGGGAACCAGTGGAGCTGATCGACGAACTGCTCGAAGACGCCAAGGGGCGGATGGCCAAGTCGGTGGAGTCGAGCCGCGGCGAGCTGGCCACGGTCCGCACCGGGCGCGCCTCCCCGCACCTGCTCGACCGCATCGTCGTCGACTACTACGGCAACCCGACGCCGCTCAAGCAGCTCGCCAACATCGCCGCCAGCGACGCTCGGCTGCTGACCGTGACGCCCTTCGACAAGGGCTCGCTGGGGGCGATCGAGAAGTCGATCCAGGAGTCCGACGTCGGCCTGACGCCAAGCAACGACGGCAACGTGATCCGGCTCTCGATCCCGGAGATGACCGAGGAGCGGCGCCGCGAGATGGTCAAAGTCGTCCACGGCGTCGCCGAGGAAGGCCGGGTCGCGATCCGCAACGTCCGCCGCGACATCATGAGCGACCTGCGCGAGCTGAAGAAAGAGGGCGAAGCGGGCGAGGACGACGAGCGACGCGCCGAGGCCGCCCTGCAGAAGCAAACCGACGACGCGGTCGCCGAGATCGACGCCCTGCTGAAGGGCAAGGAAGAGGAAATCCTCGAAGTTTGAGCCCGCCGCGCTACGTAGCCATCATCACCGACGGCAACGGGCGTTGGGCGGAGCGCAGGGGCCTGCCGGTCGTCGAGGGGCACCGGGCCGGCGCCGACGTCGTCAAGGGCCGGCTGCGCGACGCGGTCGAGCTCGGGATCGAGGAGCTGACCGTCTTCTCCTTCTCGACCGAGAACTGGACGCGGCCGCCGGAGGAGGTCGAGGGGCTGATGCGGATGCTCGACGAGAGGATCGCCGGCGAGACCCCGGAGCTGAACGAGGAGGGAGTGCGGATGCGCTTCGTGGGCCGTCGCGAGGGGGTGCCGGCGCCGCTGGTCGAAAGGATGGAGTGGGCCGAAGAGCTGACCGGCGGCAACGACCGAATCTCCCTGTTCATCGCCTTCAACTACGGGGGCAGGGCGGAGATCGTCGACGCGGCGCGAAGCTTCACGGGCGGGACCGAGGAGGAGTTCCGCCAGCACCTCTACGCGCCCGAGATGCACGACCCCGACCTGCTGATCCGCACCAGCGGCGAGGAACGCCTCTCCAACTACCTGCTCTGGCAGTGCGCCTACTCGGAGCTGGTCTTCGCCGAGGAGCTCTGGCCCGACTACGGGCGCGAGGCCTTCGAGCGCTCGCTGGGCGAGTACGAGACGCGGCAGCGCCGCTTCGGGGCGCGGGCATGACCGTCGACCTCTTCGACGACGAGATGTTCGAGGAGGACCCCCCGGAGCCCAGGCGCGAGCGGCCGCCGCGCAAGCCGCGCCGCCGCGGCGGCGGCACCGGCGAGACCGCCAAGCGGGTGATCGTCGTCATCCCCTGGATCGCGGTGGTGATCGCGATCGTCGTCGCCGGGGGCCTCGTTTTCGCCGCCGCGATGATCGCGATCGGGGCCCTCTGCGTGCGCGAGTACCTGACCATGACCGGCGTCCAGCGACCGCTGGCGATCCCCGCCTACCTGGGGGTGGCGGCGCTGATCGTCGCCGCCCAGTTCGGCACCGCCTTCAACGTCCTGCTCGTCCTCGCCGCGACCTTCCCGCTGTTCTTCTTCTTCGGCGCCCGCAGCAAGGGGCGCGGCGTCACCTCATCGATCGGCGTCACCCTGTTGGGCATCGTCTGGATCGGCATCCCGCTGGTTCACGCGGTGCTGCTGCGCGACCTGCCCCACCACGGCGCCGGCCTGCTCGTCGACGTCCTCGTCGGCACCTTCGTCGCCGACACTGCCGCCTACGCGACCGGGCGGATGTTCGGCAGCCACAAGATCACCCCGACCCTCTCGCCCAACAAGACGATCGAGGGCCTCATCGGCGGCTTCGTGATCGGCACGATGGGGTTCTGGTTCGCCGGGCTCTACCAGGACTGGCTGTCCGGGGTGGACGCGCTGATCATCGGCGCCGCCGTCGCCGCGATCGCCCCCGTCGGCGATCTCTTCGAGTCGATGCTGAAGCGCGACCTCGGCACCAAGGACACTGGCACCCTGTTCGGCCCCCACGGCGGCATCCTCGACCGCTTGGACGCCGTCTTCTTCACCGTGGTCGTCGGCTACTACCTGTCGGTGGCGCTCGTCTACTGACGCGTCTGCCCTAACCCGTCCTATACACGGGTAGCGGCAGACGCGTGGCCGGCCCAGCGGCTCCGTATCCTCTGTCGGGCATGAAGAAGGTCCTCGTGCTCGGCTCGACCGGGTCCATCGGAACGCAGGCGCTCGACGTGATCGGGCGCTCAGACGAGCTGCAGGCCGTCGGCCTGGCGGCCGGCTCGGGCTGGGAGCTGGCCTTGGAGCAGGCGCGCGAGCACGGGGTGCCGGCGGTGGCGCTGGCCGACGAGGACGCCGCGGCGCGGGCGCGCGACGCATGGAGCGGCCGGGTCCTGGTCGGCGAGGAGGGGGTCCGGGAGCTGATCGCCAGCTCCGGTGCGGACCTGGTCCTCAACTCCATAGTCGGCGCGGCCGGGCTCGGCTCGACGATCGTCGCCCTCAGCGAGGGGATCGACGTCGCCCTCGCCAACAAGGAGAGCCTGGTGGTCGGCGGCGAGCTGGTCACGGCGCTGGCAGAGGCCACGGCGACCCGCCTCTTGCCGGTGGACTCCGAGCACTCGGCGCTGTACCAGCTGATCGGGGGCGAGGCGCCGGGGACGGTCGAGAAGCTCGTCCTCACCGCCTCGGGCGGGCCCTTTCGCGGCCGCGACGACCTCGACGGGGTCAGCGTCGAGGAGGCGCTCGCGCACCCGACCTGGCGGATGGGCGGCCGGATCACGATCGACTCGGCGACGCTGATGAACAAGGGCTTCGAGGCGATCGAGGCGCACCACCTGTTCGGGGTGCCCTATGGGCGGATCGACGTGGTCGTCCACCCGCAGTCGCTGGTCCACTCGCTGATCCACCTCAACGACGGCTCCTCGCTGGCTCACCTCGGCTACCCAGACATGCGGGTGCCGATCTCCTATGCGCTGCACCACCCCGAGCGCGCCGACGTCGACGTGCCGCGGCTCGACCTCGCCGCCGCTGGGTCGCTGACCTTCGAGGCGCCCGACCTGGAGACCTTCACCTGCCTGCGGCTGGCGCTCGAGGCCGGCGAGGCGGGGGGGACCGCGCCCTGCGTC
>CBIHMQ010000052.1:0-10424 GCA_966211075.1 uncultured bacterium | reverse complement strand
GCCCCGGTCCCCCCACCACGTCCCCGATGAAAAGCACCCGCATCGTCCGGACCCTACTGCGAGCGCGGACACTTACCGCCCCTATGGGGGCCGAAAGCGACCGCGTTCAGACGACCGCGAAGCGCCGCAGCGCCAGCCGGGCGAGCAGGCCGTAGGCGGCGATCAGGATCGCCAGGTGCAGCAGCGGCCCGCCGATTGCCGGACCGGCCGAGTCGAGCGCCGCGGTCATCGCTTCGAGCGCCGGCTTGAAGGGGAAGAGGGCGGTGACGACGTCGATCGCGCCGGAGAGACCGCCGCCGACGGCGCCGCTGGGGACCAGCGAGAGGAAGGCGACCGGCAGCGTGACCATGAAGGCGAGCAGGGAGACGGCGCGAACCTCACGGGCGACCGCTCCGAGCGCCGCGCCGGCGGCGGCGAGCCCGGCCCCGCCGGCGAGGATCGCCAGCAGCCAGAGCCCGAACCGCCCCCAGTCGAGCGGCACGAATATCTGTAAGCCGGCCAGCATCAGCAGGGTCACGACCAGGCCGACCGCGACCCCGAGCAGGACCTTCTCGCCGAGCAGGGCGAGGGGCGAGACGAGGCCGCGGGTGAGGCGCGGGAAGGCGTTCTCCTCGCGCTCCAGGGCCAGGGATCCGGCGACCAGAAGCACCGTCACGAAGGCCAGCGTCAGGGTCGCCGCGACTGCGATCGCGAAGATTTCCAGCGGCGGCGAGGAGCCGCTCACCACCTGCTTGTCGACCTGGATCGGCTGGGCGATCCGGTCGATCAGCGGTCCGGCCACGTCGAGGTTGTCGCGGGCCTGCCGGGCGAAGCTCGTCACCTCGGTCAGCGAACTGCGCAGCGGCCCGGCCGGCAGTGCCGGTTCCAGCGCTTCGAGGATCTGCGCGGTGGCGCGCAGGCCGAGGATCTGGACCGTCTGGCCGATCACTTCGAAGCGGCCGCCGTTGATCAGCAGGTCGAGATAGCGGCTGCCTTCGCCGGCGATCCGCCGCGCCACCGCCAGGTTGGCCTGGGCCAGCAGGGTGTTGATCCGGTCGTTGACCAGCTCGGCCCGGACCGGGTCTTCTTCGTTGACCAGCACCTCGACCTTGGGCACGCCGGGGGTCAGGGTCGAGAGCGAGTTGATCTTGTCGACGAGATCGGCCGGGAGGATCAGGGCCGCCAGGACGCTGCCGGAGGCAACCTCCTCTTCGGCCTCGGCCCGGTCCTTCACCCGCACGCACTCGACCCGCCGGCAGATCCGGCCTTCGACGTTGAGCGCGGGCAGCTTCTGGCCGCCGACGTTGACCCGGGCCCCGCTCGGCACCTCGTTGAGGAAGGCGACCCGCGGCTTCTCCGGGCTGCGCGAGATCGCGAAGCCGACCAGGACCGCGATCAGCACCGGGTAGAGGATCAGCAGGGCCGCCTGGAGCGGCGAGCGGCGGAGGATCTGCAGGTCCTTGAGCAGCAGCCAGCGCACTAGTGCCCCCGGTGGTGCAGGTAGGCGACGAAAGCGGTCTCGAAGTCGCGGTCGGCGGCCTCCGGGGCCTCGCGCCGGACCGCCTCGCGCAGCGCCTCGGTGGGACCGTCGAAGAGCGCCTCGCCGTCGGCGAGGACGAGCAGGCGCTGTCCGTAGCGCTCGGCCTCCTGGATGTCGTGGGTGGAGAAGATCACCGTCGTGCCGTTGTCGGCGAGGCCGGAGACGAACGACCAGAGGCGCGCCCGCTGGCGCGGGTCGAGGCCGACGCTGGGCTCGTCGAGCAGCAGCACGTCGGGCCGCGAAAGCAGCCCGATCGCGATGTTGATCCGCTGCTGGTTGCCGCCCGAGAGCCGGGCGACGATCTCCCCGCGGCGCTCGGTCAGCCCGCAGAGCTCGAGCATCTGCTCGGTCGAGGCGTGAGGGTCCTCGTGCTTCTCTAGCCGCGCGAACAGCAGCAGGTTCTCCTCGACGGTGAGGCGGCGGTAGAGCGCCGCCTGCTGCGGCACCCAGCCGACCGCACCGCCGTTGGGCTGGCGCACCTCGCCCTCGTCGACAGGGGCGATCCCGGCCATGATCGAGAGCAGCGTCGTCTTGCCGGCGCCGTTCGGCCCGATCACCGCAACCTGCTCGCCAGGCGCGGCCGCAAAGGAGACCCCGCGCAGCGCTTCGCGGTCCCCGAACCGCTTCACGACCCCCCGCACTTCAAGCGCGACTTCCACGGCGGGCACGGTACTGGGCGGCCGCGCGCCGACCCGCCCTCCCTAGAATCGGGGCCGATGCCCTTCCCCGCCACCCGGCTGCGGCGCCTGCGGCGCACCGACACTCTGCGCGGTCTCGTCCGCGAGGCCGAGGTCTCGCCGGCGCGGCTGATCCAGCCCGTCTTCGTCGTCGCCGGCGAGGGGATCCGCGAAGAGGTGCCGTCGATGCCGGGCATCGAGCGCTGCTCGATCTCCGGGCTGGTCGAGGAGGCGGGGGAGATCGCCGCGGCCGGGATCGGCGCGATCCTGCTGTTCGGCATCCCCGCCAGCAAGGACGAGACCGGCTCCGGCGCCTACGACGACGAGGGCATCGTGCAGATGGCGGTGCGGGCGCTGAAGGAGCAACTGCCCGAGCTGACCGTGATCACCGACGTCTGCCTCTGCGAGTACACCTCGCACGGCCACTGCGGCTTCGTCCGCGACGGCGAGGTCGACAACGACATCAGCGTCGAGCTGCTGGCGAAGACGGCGATCTCCCACGCCGAGGCCGGCGCCGACGCGGTCGCCCCCAGCGACATGATGGACGGCCGGATCGGCTCGATCCGCTTCCAGCTCGACGAGGAGGGGCACCCCGAGACCCCGATCGTCGCCTACAGCGCCAAGTACGCCTCCGCCTTCTACGGCCCCTTCCGCGACGCCGCCGAGTCGACCCCGGAGTTCGGCGACCGCCGCGGCTACCAGCTCGACCCCGCCAATGGCGACGAGGCGGTGCGGGAGGCCGAGCTCGACCTCGAAGAGGGCGCCGACATGCTGATGGTGAAGCCGGCCACCCCCTACCTGGACGTGGTGCGCCGGATCAAGGACGCGACCGCCGCTCCGGTCGCCGCCTACCACGTCTCCGGCGAGTACTCGATGCTGAAGGCCGCGGCCGCCAACGGCTGGATCGACGAGCGGGCCGCGGTGCTGGAGACCCTGACCTCGATCCGTCGCGCCGGTGCCGACGCGATCGTCACCTACTACGCCAAGGAGGCCGCTGGATGGCTTCGGTGAAAGTCCCGCAGTCGAAGGCCCGCTCGCGCAAGGACGGCGCCGCGATTCCGCTCGACGAGACCGACAAGCGGCTGATGAACCTCCTGCAGTCGAGCTTCCCGCTCGACCCGGAGCCCTACGCCCTGGTCGCCTCGGAGGCCGAGCTCGAGCTCGGCGACGTCCTCGCCCGCACCCAGCGCCTGCTCGACGGCCGGATCATCCGCGAGATCACGCCGATCTTCGACACCCGGGCGCTCGGCTACGAGTCGATGTTGGTGGCGGCCAAAGTCGACTCCGAGAACCCGCAGCGGGCGGCGAAGATCGTCAACGCCCACCCCGGCGTCTCCCACAATTACCTGCGCACCCACGAGTTCAACCTCTGGTTCACGATCGCCACGCCGCCCGACTCCGAGCTCGGCCTCCACGGGACCCTGGAGGCGCTGATGGAGGAGACCGGGGCGGAGTCGATGCGCGAGCTGCCGACCCTGACCCTGTTCAAAATCAACATGAACCTGGAGATGGAGAAGGGCACCGACGCGCTTGCCGCGCCGGTCGAAGCGGCGCCGCCCCGCGAGCTCGAAGCGCAGCCCTACGACGCGGACGACATCGCCCTGATCCGCGCCCTGCAGGGCCCGATGGCGGCGGTCGAGCGGCCCTACGACGAGGCCGCCGCCGCGCTCGGCATCTCCACCGAGGACCTGCTCGAGCGCCTGCGTGGCCTGGTCGATCGCAAGATCCTCCGCCGCGTCGCCGCGATCCTCTACCACCGTCGCGCCGGCTTCTCCGCCAACGGGATGGGCGTCTGGAAGGTCCCCGAGGAGGAGGTCCTCAGCACCGGAGCCAGGATGGCCTCCTTCCGCGGCATCTCCCACTGCTACCAGCGCCCGACCTACGAGGACTGGCCCTACAGCGTCTTCACGATGGCCCACGGCCGCTCCAAAGAGGAGTGCGACTCGATCCTCGACTCGATCGCCGCCGATTGCGGGATCGGCCCCGACGGCCGGGCCACCCTCTACTCCTCGACCGAGTACAAGAAGATCCGCCTCCACTACTTCACCGACGACTATGCCGCCTGGGAGGCCGAGCATTCCTAGTCCCACGGGGCTCTACCAGCGGGCCCTCCAGGTACTTCCCGGCGGCGTCAACTCCCCGGTCCGGGCGATGCGCCAGATCGGCCGCGAGCCGATCTTCATCGAGCGCGGCGAGGGACGCGAGCTGATCGACGTCGAGGGAAACCGCTACCTCGACTGGGTCGGTTCCTGGGGACCGCTGATCCTCGGCCACGCCGAGCCCTCGGTGGTGGCGGCGACGATCGAAGCCGCCAAGCGGGGGACCAGCTACGGTGCCGCCACCGCTGCCGAGGTGGCGCTTGCCGAGGAGGTCGCCGCCCGGGTGCCCTCGGTGGAGATGGTGCGGATGACCAGCTCCGGGACCGAGGCGGCGATGGGGGCGGTGCGGCTGGCCCGGGCGATCAGCGGCCGCGAGGTGGCGGTCAAGTTCGCCGGCGCCTACCACGGCCACTCCGACGGCCTGCTCGCCGACGCCGGCTCGGGGCTCGCCACCCTCGGGGTTCCCGGCAGCCCGGGGGTGACCGCGGCCCAGGCCGCGAGCACGGTGGTGGTGCCCTGGAACGACCGCGCCGCCGTCGAACGGGCCCTGGCCGAGCACCCGGTCGCCGCCCTGCTGGCCGAGCCGATCGCCGCCAACATGGGAGTCGTTCCGCCCGCCGAGGGCTTCCTCGAGTTCCTCCGCGAGGAGACCCGCGCCGCCGGCGCCCTGCTGATCTTCGACGAGGTGATCACCGGCTTCCGCGTCGCCCGCGGCGGCGCCCAGGAGCTCTACGGGGTCGACCCCGACCTGACCGTGCTCGGCAAGGTGCTCGGCGGCGGCCTCCCCGCCGCTGCCTTCGCGGGTCCGCGCGCGGCGATGGAGCGAATCGCCCCGGCCGGCGACGTCTACCAGGCCGGCACCCTCTCCGGGAACCCGCTCGCGGTCGCGGCCGGGCTGGCGACCCTGAACGCCCTCGACGCCGCCGCCTACGAGCGACTCGGCGACCTCACCAACCGTCTCTCCGCCGGCTTCGAGTCGCTCGCCGCCGGCCGGCCACTCCGGGTCGCCGCCGCCCCCGGCCTGGTCACCCTCTTCTTCAGCGCCGACCCGGTCCGTGACTTCGACGCCGCCCGCGCCTGCGACACCGCGGCCCACGCCCGCTTCTGCCGGGCGCTGCTCGACCGCGGCGTCTACCCGCCGCCCTCCCAGTTCGAGGCCTGGTTCGTCTCACTCGCCCACGACGAGGCCAGCGTCGACCGGACCCTCGAGGCCGCCGCCGAGTCCCTCGCCGAGGCCGGGCTGTGAGCGCCGCGCCAAGCGACGCCCTGCGCGCCCTCGCCGCGATCCTGCGCGACGAGGAGACGCCGATCTCGGCCCACGTCGTCGAGCCCGGCGAGGCGCCTACCCTGGGCCCGCTCGCCGCCGCCGGCCCCGGCGCCGCCGCCGACCCAGCCGAGTACGCCCTCGTCGTCGAGGCGGTGAGGGAGGGCTACCTCCTGCATTACGGCGAGCCGCGGCTGCTCGCCGGCCACGACGCCGACCTCGCCCTGCTCGCCGGCGACTACCTATACGCGCTGGGGCTGGACCGGCTCGCCACGCTCGGCGACGACCGCGCGGTAGCGATCCTCAGCGAGCTGATCTCCAACTGCGCGCGGTTCCACGCGGAGGACCGGGCCGCCTCGGTCCCGGCGCTGTGGGACGAGGCGGCGCGGTCGATCGCCGCCTAGGAGGGGTTGGCGAAACCCTCCTAGCTGAAGCGGGTCGATTCGATCAGGCAGTAGTCGAATTCGAAGGACAGGACCACGTTGTTGGCCTTGCGGCCGTTGCGGTCGAGTTCGATCGAGAGGCTGCGGACCTTGCCCTTCTGTTCCTTCTTCAGGGCCCTGGACATGCCGGAGAGGATGTCCTTCTCCTTCTTCAGGAAGCCGATCCACTTCGTCAGCTTGGCGGCGTCGGCGCTCGGCTGCGGGACGGCGCGGATTTCGTTCACGGCCTTCCCGAAGGCGCTCGCGGCACGGGAGAACTTTCCGGCGGCGACGGCCAGCTTGCCCTGCCGGATCGTCTTTTCGACGCCGGCGAGGATCTGTTCGTTCGCCTTGGTGTTCTTTTTGCAGATCGGCTCGACCTGCGCCACGTAGCTTTCGCGGGTCTGTTCGGCGCCGAGGGCGCCGGCCGCGAGCAAGGCGGCGGTCAGGGCCGTCATGAGAACGGCGGCGAAGGTCTTGGAGAAGCGTCTCTTGATCTGCATTGGAATGGCTCCCTGTCTCGTTCGAGTGTCCCGCGGGGACCTCCCTGGCCGCCCGACGGAGATCGTACCGCCCGGTCACGCGACGGCTACGAACCAACCGCGTCGCCAACGCAATAGACTTCGCGTTCGAACCTCTGACGCGACTTTGGCTGACGACGCGGACAAGCAAAACGGGGCCCCTGAGGCTCCCCGGCAGCAGCGGGTAAAACCCGACCCCCCCGGCTACTTCGAGGGCGAGTCGATGACCCGCCGCCGCGCCTTTACCGTGGCCGCCCAGGGTCTCGGCGGCCTGGCCGGTGCCGCGATCATCCTTCCCGCCGTCGGTTTCGCGGTGGCGCCGATCTTCCACCGCGGCAAGGAGCGCTGGGAGGGCGTTGGCCCGGTCGGTGACTTCGTCGAGGACACCTACCGCCAGGTCGTCTTCACCGAGACCGAGGGGATCGGCGACGCCGGCAAGACGACCGCCTACGTGCGCCGCAGCTCCAAGGAGCTCGGCGAAGAGCCCGGCAAGTTCGTAGCCGTCTCCAACCGCTGCGTCCACCTCGGCTGCCCGGTGCGGTTCGTCGAGGCCGCCGGCAACTTCATCTGCCCTTGCCACGGCGGCGTCTACGACTTCCAGGGCAAGCGGATCGGCGGTCCGCCGGTGCGCCCCCTCGACCAGTTCCAGACCCGGGTCCGCGACGGCCAGGTCGAGGTCGGTCCCCGCTACAGCGTCACCTCGCAGCTAGAGCCGGTCCGGGCCCGCGACCCCGGCGAGTTCACCGGCGGGATCTGGGAATACCTCTACCCGCCGCGCCCCTCTACCTTCCCACCGCCCTGATGCCGAAGCTTCCCGACTCGATAGTCCCGGCGCCGCTGCGCAAACCGGCCAAGCCCGGTCAGTCCGGCGACCCCAAGGGGCAGGCTCCGTCCGACCTGAAGACCTCTCCTCCGGAGCGGCAGACGCACGTCGAACGCCTTACCGACCAGGCCAAAGACGCGCCCGCCGACGTCCTCGCCTGGGTCGACCAGCGCACCGCCGCCAGCGGCTTCCTGACCGGGATGCTCTACCGCAAGGTGCCGAAGGGGACCAACTGGTTCTACACGCTCGGCTCGGCGACGCTCTTCGCCTTCATCGCCCAGGCCGTTACCGGCGTCTTCCTGGCGATGTTCTACGTCCCCTCGACGACCCAGGCCTACGCTTCGATCGCGCGGATCAACAACGAGGTCTTCCTCGGCCAGCTGGTCCACGGGATGCACAAATGGGGCGCCAGCGTGATGGTGATCCTGATCTTCCTGCACATGGGGCGCACCTTCTTCTTCGGTGCCTACAAGTACCCGCGCGAGCTCAACTGGGTGATCGGCGTGGTGTTGCTGATCCTGACCATGCTGATGGCCTTCACCGGCTACCTGCTGCCCTTCGACCAGCGTTCCTTCTGGGCCTCGGTCGTCGGCATCAACATCAACGGCACCGGCCCGGTCGTCGGCCCGTACCTGAGTGACTTCCTGCGCGCCGGCCCGGAGCTGGGGGCGACGACGCTCTCGCGCTTCTACGCGATCCACATGCTGCTGGTGCCAGGGGCGATCATCGCCCTGATCGGCGCCCACATGTACCTGGTGGTCAAGCTCGGCACCACGGCTCCGCCCTGGACCAAAATCAACAAACCGAAGGTCGCCACCCCCGTCTCCCAGCTCGATGCCGGCGCCAACGGCGACAGCCCCACCAACGGAGCTTCCCCGCACTCATGAAGCCGCAGGACAAGCAGGCATACCTCGAGGAATACGAGCTGCTGAAGAAGAAGGGCAAGCCCTTCTTCCCCTACGCGGTGCTGAAGGACTCGGCGATGGCGCTGATCGTCGTCGGCGTGATCATCGTCATGGCGGTCATCCTCGGGGCCGAGCAGGGCCCGAAGGCGGACCCGACCTCGACCACCTACGTGCCGCGTCCCGAGTGGTACTTCTTCTTCCTCTTCGAGGTCCTGCGCGTGATCAAGCCGCCGGAGCTGGTCCCGATCGCGACGATCGGGATCCCGACCATCTGCATGGTCCTGCTGCTGCTCCTGCCGTTCTACGACCGCGGCCCGGAGCGCCGCCCGGAGCGCCGCCCGATCGCGACCACGGCCGGGCTGCTGACGATCCTGGCGATGGGCTACCTGACCTACGCCGGCGCCGTCGCCGGCTCGCCGACCGAGATCGAGATGCACGTCAACCCGCAGTACGAGGCCGGCAAGGAGGTCGCCGCCGCGTCGGGCTGCCTGGCCTGCCACAAGATCGGCGAGAACGGAAACCACGGCCCCGGCCCGGAGCTCACCCACATCGGTCGGCAGATTCCGCGGGCGGCGATCCTGCGCTCGGTCGAAATCGGGCCGGGTATCATGCCCTCCTTCCGCGACTTGCCCGAAAAGAAGCTCAACGAGCTCGCCGATTTCCTCTCCTCACTCGACTAAGCCCTCCAGGGACTCTGCCCAGTTCGCGGGGCAGGTCAACCGCATGTTCGATCGCGTCGCGAGCCGCTACGACGCGCTCAACTCGGTGATGACCGCCGGGCTCCACCACCGCTGGCGCGAGCGGGCCGCCGAGCGGACCGAGCTGGAGCCGGGCGACTCCGCTCTCGACGTCTGCTGCGGGACCGGCGACTTCGCCCTGGAGCTGGCCGCCCAGGTGGCCCCGGGGGGGCGCGTGGTCGGCTCCGACTTCTCCGAGCCGATGCTCGACCTGGCCCGCGAGAAGGCGGCCGAGCGCGGGGTCGAGAACGTCCGCTTCGAGTGGGCGGACGCGCTGCAGCTGCCGTACGACGCCGGCCGCTTCGACGCCGTCACGGTCGGCTTCGGGGTCCGCAACCTCGCCGACCTCGACCGCGGTCTGCTGGAGATGGCCCGGGTCCTCAAGCCCGGCGGGCGCGCGGTGATCCTCGAGATCACCCAGCCGACCCGGCCGCCGCTCTCGTTTTTCTACTCGGTCTGGTTCGACCGGATCGCGCCTCTGCTGGGCAGGTTCTCCGACGATCCCGAGGCCTACTCCTACCTGCCGGAGTCGGTGCGCAGCTTTCCGAGCCCGCAGCGGCTGGCGGAGAAGATGGACCGGGCCGGCTTCGAGCGGATCCGCTACACGGTCCTCGCCGGCGGGATCATCTCGATCCACTCCGCCGTTCGCGGGTGACGCGGCACTCCGCCGTGCCGCCGCCGGTGACGGCGGTCCTGGACGCTTCGAGCCGCTGGCTGCCGGCCCGGTTGGGCGAGGTCGAGGAGCTGCTGCGCGGGTCGATCGCCGAGCACGGAGAGACCCTCGCCGCCGACGCGGGGGCAACCCTGGCCGCGGGGGGAAAGCGGATGCGGCCGATGCTCGTCCTGCTTTGCGCCGGCGCCGGCGGCGACGCGCGGGCGGTCCGGGCCGCCACCGCGACCGAGCTGGTCCACATGGCGACGCTCGTTCACGACGACGTCCTCGACGACGCGCCGCTGCGCCGCGGTCAGCCGACGGTTGCCGCCCTCGCCGGCCGCGACCGCGCCACCGCCACCGGCGATCTGCTGCTCTCGCGCGCCTTCGCCCTGCTCGCCGACAACGGCGACAGCCGCTCGGTCTCCCTGCTCGCGTCCGCCTCGGTAGCCCTCGCCCGGGGCGAGTTGGCCCAGCGCCACGACGCTTTCGACACCGGCATCTCCGAGCAGCGGTACCTCGAACGTTGCCGGCTGAAGACCGCTGCCCTGTTCGAATGCGCCTGTCTGCTCGGCCGCGACGAACCGGCCCTGGGGGAGTTCGGCGCCGAGATCGGACTCGCTTTCCAGCTGCTCGACGACGTGCTCGACGTCGCCGGTCCCGTCGAGCGGACCGGCAAGGCGCGGGGAACCGACCTGCTCGACGGCACCGTGACGCTGCCCCTGATCGAGGCCGCCGCCGCCGACCCGGACCTCCGCGCCCTCGACCTCCGCGCCCTCGACGCCGCCAGCGCCGCGGCGATCTG